>CALXJT010000012.1 GCA_944388695.1 uncultured Clostridia bacterium | reverse complement strand
TAAAGTGTTGGAAGCAATGGCATTTAAAGGATTAGAAAAAAAGATAAAAAAATTGCCTACATTTACTTGACACATACGATAGACAAAATACTACTAAAAGTTAATTGACAATTAGTGTAAAACAATTTATAATTGGTGTAAAATAAGGAGCGATATATGGAAGAAAAATATATGAAAGAGGCTTTAAAAGAAGCCCAAAAAGCTTTTGATAAATGGGAAGTTCCTGTTGGTTGTGTTATAGTTAAAGATGGAAAGATAATTGCTAGAGCACATAATATAAAAGAATTGTCGAATGATACTACAAAACATGCTGAAATTTTAGCAATTCAAAAGGCTAGTAAAAAACTTGGAGCATGGAGGTTATTAGATTGTGATATGTATGTGACATTAGAACCTTGTTCTATGTGTGCAGGTGCTATTATCAATTCTAGAATATCTAATTTATATTATGGGGCAAGTGATGAAAAGACAGGAGCTGTTGGTTCAGTTTTAAACTTATTTGATGATTATACTTTTAACCATAAAGTGAATTATGAAAAAGGTATTTTAAAAGATGAATGTGAAAATATATTAAAAAGTTTTTTTAAAGAATTAAGGCAGAAAAAGAAAGAGGAAAAAGTATGATAAGATTTTTTAGAGATATTAAAAATCATAAGGCATTTCATTTTGCTATTTTTCTTATAATAATTGTAATAATATTGTTTTTTTTAGGTGTTATTGTTTTAAGATATAATGTCGAGGGTGAAACTAATATGCCTTTTGTATTAACTAAAATTTCTGTTGTAAGTCAATCAGAAGGAGCTGATATTGAATCACAGGGAACTAGATGGGCTTTTGATGTGAATGAGAATAATGATATTTATATTTATATAGATAAGAATCCAGATTATGATAAACAGGAGTTAATTAAATCTGTAAAAATCGATTCTATTAATATTGAGAAGAAACCAAATTTGGGAGAGACTAATTTTTATCGCACTGATTTAGATGAGGAAAATGTGATTTTTAAAAATGAGGATGCTAATAAAGCAGATACTTTTGAATATGTAGCAGAAGAGGAAACAGATTTAAAGAATATGGAAATTTCTAATCAAGGAGGAATAATAGCTTTTAGATATAATATTTCTAAAATAGCTGAATATACTTCAGATGAAACGGAAATAAATCATACAGAACTTTTAAAAAAGGCAAATGTTTCTACAGAGGATTTAAAAAGTATAATTAGTTTTAATTTGACAATTATTTTGGAGTCTGGAAAAGAGTTTCAAACTACAATTACATTGGATTTGCCAATTGATACAGTTGTAAATGAAGGAGTGGCTTCAATTGAATATACGGATATGAGTGAATTTGTCTTTAAAAGAATACAAAATTAGCTTAAATTAGTAATTAAATATTTTCCAAAAAATTACTTGCAAAATTTAATATTTCATTATATAATACGAATGGTATGAGACTTAATCTTTGTATAGAGAACAATCCAATAAAGACCTATGAATCTTGTCAGGTCCGGAAGGAAGCAGCAATAAGTAGATATCTTTATGTGGAATTGTTCTCTATAGAGAGATTGAGTGTCTGCCATTTTTTAAGTATAAAGGATGTGATTAAATGGGGTACACAGCTCTTTATAGGAAATTTAGACCATTAACTTTTTCTGAAATGGTTGGGCAGGAACATATTACGAGAACATTGAGAAATCAGATTATTTCTAATAGAGTGGGGCATGCATATCTTTTTAATGGGGGTAGAGGTACAGGAAAGACAACTTCTGCTAAAGTTTTGGCAAGAGCTATTAATTGTTTAAACCCTAAAGATGGAGAGCCATGTAATGAATGTGAGATTTGTAAGGCTGCACTTAATGGTTCTTTGACTGATATAGTTGAAATGGATGCGGCATCTAATAATAGTGTTGAAGATATTCGTAGTATAAGAGAAGAAGTTAATTTTTTGCCTACTAAAGCAAAATATAGAGTATATATTATAGATGAGGTACATATGCTATCTTCAGGAGCTTTTAATGCATTGTTAAAAACTTTAGAAGAGCCACCAGAACATGTAAAGTTTATATTAGCAACTACAGAACCTCAAAAATTGCCAGCTACAATTTTATCACGTTGTCAAAGGTTTGATTTTAAAAGAATTTCAAATGAAGATATAGTTAAAAGATTGAAAGTAGTATGTAGTGAGAGTAAAATTCAAGCCACAGATCAAGCTCTTATGATGATTGCAGTTTTATCAGAAGGTGCTATGAGGGATGCTTTATCAATACTGGAAAGATGTGTTCAAGATGGTGATAATGAGATACAAGAAGACAAGATAAAGGATTTAGTAGGTATTCCTAAACTTGATTTTGTGCATGGAATTATAAAGGCTGTTTTAGAATATCATGTAGAAGATGCAATTAATTTTACAAATGATGTTTTGAATCAAGGTAAAGATTTGGAGAATTTCTTATGGGAAATGATTCGTTATGTAAAAGATTTGCTTATATATAAGTCTTGTGGGAAGCTGGATTTATATAATGAGAAAGAAATTGAGCAGATTAAAGAGCTTTTAAAAAATGTTCAAACTCAAGATTTGGTTAAGTTAGTATATGATTTATCTGAATTACAGAGTCAAATGAAGTGGTCAACACAAAAAACAATTTTATTTCAAGCAGGAATAATAAAGCTATGTGCACCAGTAGCAGATGAAAGTAGTTCTTTGGAAGATAGAGTAAGTAAAATAGAAAACTTTTTAAAATCTGGAAATTTAGCAGAAAGGGTTACTAGAAGTGATGTAAGTAATATTAATGAAACTAATTTTAAATATGCTCAAAATACTAGTAATGTGGGACCAGATGTGGGAAGGAATGCTATTTCTAATTTGAATTCAAATAGTATAAATTCAAATAACATGGCTACAAACAATGTGACTCCAAATAAAGAAAATCCAGTTAAACTTGATACAGGTATTGCTAAAAAAACTTATTCAGGAGAAATTTCACAGGCGTGGCCTAAAATGATAAAGGATTTAAAAGAAAGTGGAAAGATGGTTTTATCAACTGCTTTGAAAGATACTAAAGCTGTCCAGATGAATGATTTAATAATTGGGATACAATTTCCAAGAGGAATAAATACATTTGAAAAAACAGTTTTAGATAAACAAGAAAATATAAAAGAAATTACAAATTTAGTTTCAATGTCATGTGGAAAACCAATGCAGATAAAATATATAGATATGTCTTCAGGGTTAAATGTTAGTAATTCTGTAGAAGATGACATTAAGAATTTGGCAAAGGAATCAGATATTCCATTTGAAATAATAGAATAATTTTTATATGAAAGGAGAATTAATATGTCAAAAAGAGGAGGATTCCCAGGAGGAATGGGAGGATTCGGAGGAATGAATCTAGGAAATTTAATGAAAGAAGCTAAAAAAATGCAAGCAGAAATGACAAAGTCTCAAGAAGAGTTGGCTCAAAAGGAATTTGATGCTTCAGCAGGAGGTGGAGCTGTTACTGTTAAAGTATCAGGAGAAAAAATGTTAAAAGAAATAAAAATAGATAAAAATGCAGTTGATCCTGATGATGTAGAAATGTTGGAAGATTTAGTTTTAACATGTGTAAATGAGGCATTGAGAAAAGTTGATGAAGCTCAAGCTGCACAATTAGGAAAATATAATATACCAGGACTTATGTAAGAAATGAGGAAGTAAGATGTCATTATATTCACCATCAATAGAAAAGTTAATAGAGAGTTTTGAGAAGTTGCCTAGTATTGGTCATAAGACAGCTGCTAGGCTTGCTTTTTATATTTTGAATTGTTCAAACGAGGAAACAGAGGAGTTTATAAATTCAATAGTTAATGCTAAAAAGAATTTAAAATATTGTAGTAAATGTTTTAATATATCAGATACAGACCCATGTCCAATATGTAGTAGTCCTAAAAGAGACCAGTCTTCTATTTGCGTTGTGGAGGATGTAAGAGATATAATAGCTATGGAAAAAACGCATGAATTTAAGGGAGTATATCATGTATTACATGGTTCTATTTCTCCTATGAATGGAATAGGTCCAGATGATATAAAAATAAAAGAGCTTCTTGCAAGATTGATGGATGGCTCTGTGAAAGAAGTTATTTTGGCTACTAACCCAAGAGTTGAAGGAGAAGCTACTGCTATGTATTTGTCAAAACTTATTAAGCCATTAGGAATAAAAGTTACTAGAATAGCTCATGGTATTCCAGTAGGAGGAGATTTGGAATATACAGATGAGGTTACTTTGACTAAAGCTTTGGAAGGTAGAAGGGAAATATAGAAGGTTTATTTTATTGTTAAAGACATTCTATGTGAAATTTTGATTTTTTCATATAATTTTATCATTAAGAGAATTATATGAAGAATTTATAGAAATTTCACAGAGAATGTCTTAATTTATTTTCTTTATGTAGTTGTATTTAAATTATTAAAATTTAGGTTTTAATTTTCAAGTAAAATCTTACAAATATTTTCAGTTGAATTTTTTTGTGCTAATAATTTAGTATTTTCTTTCATTTGAGCTAATTTTTCGGGATTTTCAAATAAATCTCTAAAAATTATTTCAGGGTCATCATGTTTTTTTATCCAGACGGCAATGCCTTTATTTTCTAAAAATTCTGCATTTTCTTCTTCTTGACCTGGAATTGGGTTAATAATAATCATAGGTAATTTAGAAGCTAAACTTTCAGAAGTTGTTAAGCCACCAGGTTTTGTTACGACTAAATCTGCAATACTCATTAATTCAGGTACTTTATTTGTAAATTCTATAACTTTAATATTATCTTCTCTTTCATAATTTTTTACTATTTCTAAAAAGCTTTCTTTCATTTTAGGATTTTTTCCAGAAATAGCAATTATAGAAATATCCTTAAAGTGTTTTGCAAGACAGGTAAGAATTTCAATAGTTTTGGTTTTTCCTAGTCCATATTCTCCGCCACCAAAGAATAGTATTGTTTTCTTATTTTCTTGCAAATTTAATTCTTTAAAAATTTCTTTTCTATCAAATTTTTCAGAAAAGCGTTCTGAAATAGGAATACCAGTTACAAAGATTTTGTTAGAATCGATTTTTTTGGAAATTAGATATTGCTTCATTTTTTCATGTGCTACAAAAAAGTAGTCAGTATAATCGCTTCCAACAAGCCATTGGTCATGTGGTGCAAAGTCTGTCATAATTGTTGCAATTTTACTATTTATTTTTCCTTTTCTTTTTAAATAACTACACATTTGGCTTCCAAATGGGTGTGTGGATATTATTAAATCTGGTGTTTTTTCTTTTAGTAATTTTAATAATTTAATTGCCATTATTTTATTTGAACGTGAGGAGATGTGTGCAAGAGGTCCTTTTTGAGAATCTGAATATATTCTTCCCCAAGCCCAAGGTGCTTTTTTTGCCATTTCTCTATATGCGGCAGTTGTTATTTTTTCTATGGTTATATTTACGTATTTCATACAATCTATTAATTCTACATCTAGTTGTGGATATTTTTTTAAAATACAATTTTGTATGGATTTTGCGGCATTTAAATGTCCGCCACCATATGATGCATAAAATATAATTACTTTTTTCATTGATTTTCTCCTTTTGATTGTATTTTATCACACATTAAGTTGGATATGCAAGGTATTTAATTTAATTATAAGATTATCTTAATAATTGTTGAAAATTATTTTTCTAGAAATTTTCTAAAAATGGAATATTTTTAATGATATGTGGAAAAATATAAAAAAAGTGAAGGGTGATTTTATTGAAAAGATTTCTAAAACTATTTTTTGTTTTTGTATTAATGATGTTATGCACAGTTTGTTATTTTTTTGTGGATAACTCTGACGAAAATTTAATTTCTGGTACAAGTTATGCGGCATCATCTTCTAATATATCAGATTTGCAATTAATGGCAAGAGCAATTAATGGTGAGGCTAGAGGTGAGCCGTATGAAGGTCAAGTTGCTGTTGGTGCAGTTATTTTGAATCGTGTTAAAGATTCTCGTTTTCCTAATACTATAGCTGGTGTTATTTATCAATCAGGAGCGTTTACGGCAGTTAGTGATGGACAGATAAATGCTCCTATTGCTGAAGATTCAACAGTGTATAAAGCAGCTGAAGATGCGATGAATGGATGGGATCCTACTGGTGGATGTGTATATTATTTTAATCCGGCAACTGCTACAAATAAGTGGATATGGTCAAGACCACATGTTAAAACTATAGGAAAACATCGTTTTTGTAAGTAGCTATTTTAGAAGAAATTCTCATTTTTATGCAAGTTTTAATAATTTTTATTTTTGATAATTAGTAAGGTTCTAATAAAAGTTTTGTAATATTTTTTTGTTATAAAATATTTAAATATGTATAAAAATTTTAAATTATTTAAAGGAATTTTATAAAACTCAAAAGTTTTTAGAGCTGTTGAAAATATTTATAAATATTAGAAAATATAAAATTTATTTGAACTTAAGAATATTATTGTAAAAGTTAACATGTTTAAAAATGAAAAAATTTTAAATGTAAGAAGGGAAGAGTAAGAAATGAATATTTTTAAAGATTGGGTATCTAGATTAAAGAAAGGGCATATGCTTAGTATTATAGGTATTGCATTTTTAATAATTGCAATTTTGGGTGTGATTTTGTATAGAAGTAGGTCAGAGATAAAGCAGACATCAGAGAATACTTATAATATGGCTTTTTATGAATTAGTAGATTATGTAGGAAATGTTGAGACATATCTTGCAAAATCATTAATTTCTACTACTCCTGAACATGGAGCAGAGACATTAACACATTTATGGAGAGAAGCAAATATGGCGCAAACATATTTAGCAAGATTACCAATTGAGACACAAGAATTAGAAAATACTCAAAAATTTTTGAATCAAGTTAGTGATTATAGTTATTCTCTATCTAGAAAAAATATTTATAATGAAGCTTTAGGAGATGAGGATTTAAAAAATTTAAAAGAATTACATTCATATAGTATTGAATTAGAAAATACTTTAAATCAATTATCAGAAGATATCAATTCAGGAAGAATTGAATGGAATGAGTTGACAAAAAAGGGGGCAAAAGCTTTTGCACAAGAAGTAAGTACACCTTCGGAAGATGGATTTAGTAGTTTGGAAGAAAATTTTCATGAATATTCTGGTTTAATTTATGATGGTGCTTTTTCGGAGCATTTGACGAGTCAAGAGAAAAAAGGGTTAACAGGTGAAGATATTTCAGAAGAAGAGGCTAGAAATATATTAAATGGATTTTTAGAGGGGAAAGAAGTAAAAGAAATTACATCATCTGGATTATCTGAAAATGCTACAATTCCAGCATATGATTTTACAGTAACAACAAATAATGATGAGATTATTAGTATTTCGATTTCTCAAAAAGGTGGACATATTATTTATATGAATTACAATAGAGATGTGAATAGTGAAAATTTGAGTTATGAAGAAGCTGATGCAAAAGGAGTACAATATTTAGAAGAAAAAGGATTTTCTAATATGAAATCAACTTATTATTTAAAGCAAGAAGGTGTTATGACGATAAACTATGCTTATTCGCAAGATAATGTCACAATATATCCAGATTTAATTAAAGTAAAAGTTGCTCTAGATAATGGAGAAATCATGGGAATGGAAACAACAGGGTATTTAAATAATCATACTACTAGGGATTTATCAGGAGTAAAAATTACAATGGATGAAGCTAAAAAAACTTTGAATTCAGAACTTAAGATTGAGAGTGAAGGTCTTGCTGTAATTCCAACAGAATGGCAAAGTGAAATTTTATGTTATGAATTTAAAGGTAAAGTTGATGATACAGAGTTTTTGGTTTATATTAATGCAGAAAATGGTAGAGAAGAAGATATTTTAGTTATTAAAGATACTCCAAATGGTATTTTGACAATGTAAAATTTGAATTTCGAACATTGGAGACACTCCATTTTGTTCGGATTTGCAATCTTTCGAACAAAATGGAGTGTCCCCAATGTTCGGATTCACAAATTCTTATAAATAATGGATGAATAAAGAAATTTAGGAGACGGACTTGTTTTTTTGAAAAAGTATTTTTTAAGGAAAACATTACCGTCTCAAAGATTTGTTTAGGAGTATTTAATTTAAAATTTTGAAGAAACTTTTTTTATTTGTTCTTCTGTTATAGAGCCTTGCCTTAAAATGTGAGGAGTTCCATCAATAACTTTTACGATTGTTGATGAAAGGCCAATTTTACTAGGACCACCATTTATATAAAAGTCTACATTTGTATTAAAATCTTTTATAATGTCATCTAAATTAGTTCCACTAGGTTTACCTGAAATGTTTGCACTTGGAGTGGCAAGTGGAACACCAGAAAATTCTATTAATTTAAGAGCAATTTCATTTGAAGGCATACGAACTCCAACTGTATCTGAATTTGAAGTTACTATATCTGGAACAATATCTTTCTTTTTTAGAATGATTGTAAGAGGTCCTGGAAAAAATTCTTTCATTAAAGCATATTCTAATTTTGTAATGTCTGTGGCTATTTTATTTATCATATCTAGATTATTTACTAGTAGACTTATAGGTTTAGTTAAAGGTCTTTGTTTAATTTTATAGAGTCTTTTTACCGCGTTTTCATTTAACCCATTTGTACCTATTCCGTACACTGTTTCTGTTGGAAATACTACTATTCCACCACTTTTTATTATTTCAGCGGTTTCTTTTAGTTTAGGATAATTTATATTATTTCTAAAATCTAAAATGTTTTGCATTTTTATTCCTTCTTTCTAAAAAATGTAGCAATAAAATTTAATAAAATGAACTTTAAGGAAAATCCCTAAAGTTCATATAAAATTTATTAATGTCTTTTATATGTATCTCTTGAAAGTAATGTGGTACTTACGACTTGACCATTTTTCTTTAGAATTTTGTATGCTTCAGAATTTGTGTAGTTTGCATTTTGACTAGTTACTCTTGAAGAAATTTCTACTTCGTAGTCGTCAGCTGTTTTAAGTCCATATATTTGGAATGCAGCAATACCATTACTTACAGAACATGATATTTTTATTGGATAATTTCTATTATTTTTAAACTTGAAGTCTATTGAACCATAAACAACAGTTGCATCTCTACTTGGATTAGAATATGATGGTACAAATTGATGATTTGAACGTTCAACAATTTCTAGATTTGCATAAACAACAGCATTATATAATGTAGTTGTTATTTGGCAAATTCCTCCACCTAGCCCGTCAACAACTTCACCACTTACATATATAGGTGCTTCTTTATATCCAGCAGCAATTGTTCTTTCTCCTACGACAGTATTGTATGAAAAAGTTTCTCCAGGCATTAATACAGTTCCGTTAATTTTGTTTGCTGCTAGGATTAAATTTGTTGTTCTATCTCTATCTCTAGTTGAATAGCTTGTAGAATAACTTGATAGTAAATCAGGAAATGCTTCTTGACCTATCATATTTGTTGTTACATTTGGGTATAATGTTTGTAAAGGTATTATATATTCGTCTTTTTCTTCTTGTAACATTGCTTTAGCTTCATCAACTGAAATTGCAAAATCAAGACCATTTTCGCTTGGATATACTGCATATGGATTTTGTGTGAAATAAGCGTCAGAAGGTTGTTTGTATATTTCACTATGGATTGCGTCAATGTCTAATGCTTGAGGGCTTTCTTCCAATGTAGATATTTCTATTTGATTATCTTTTATGTTAAAGTTTTGAATGTCTGTTATGATTGTGTTTGCTGTTTCGTCAACATTTACTACATATCCTGTTCTACCTTTTGTTAAAATTAAATTATTGCCCTCCATGTAATAACTGCTTTGTATAACGGTATCTGGTAGTTTTGCTGATATGTCAGATAGACTTGTTTTTAATACTTCTTCATTAAGTGTTAAATTTAAATCTATATTAGTTTCTGTGAAATAGCTTTTTATAATAGTAAAATTGTTTTGAAATATGTTGCCATTTCTTCCAATTTGATATGCAGAATTTATTGCAGAATTGGTATCAAATGAAATTTCTAAAGGTTCTGTAGGTATAGATGTTTCGTAATCACCATGTTTTAGTTTTATTTCTTCAGGAATATTTTTTGTTATTGCGTTTTGTAAGGTTTCTCTGGCTTCTTCTATATTCATTCCTGAAACATCTATTCCATTTATTGATACACCATTTATTATGTTTTTATTATTTATATTTATTATTGTAAATACTATAAAAATAGATAATACTATTATTAGTAAAATAATGAAACATAGGGAAAATGTTTCAAAAGCAGTAGATTTTGTTTTTTCGATATAAGGCTTGAATTCTGTGCTTTTTGGGTCTTGTGTGTTTTCACTTAAAGGTTTGAATTCAGTGCTTTTAATGCTTTCTGTATTTTCCTTTAAAGGTTTGAACTCATTAGTTATAGAGTTTTTTGAGTTGGTAAGTTCTGTGTTGTTGTTATTTGATATATTTTTATTTGATATATTTTTATTTGATGCTTCATTATTTTTTTGTGTTTGATTTTCAGTATTAGTATTGATATTAGTATTTGTATTAGTATTTATTTTTGTATTGGTGTTTATTTTTGTATTAGTGTTTGTTTTTTTGTTTGTGTTGGTATTAGTATTAGTATTTGTTTTGTGATTACCTTCTAAAGTGTTCTTATTGTTAGATTGAGTATTAACTTGTAAATTATTCTTATTTTTGACATTTTGTATATTACTTTTAGTATTTGTATTTTGAATACTTTTATTAGTATTTTTTGAATTATTATTATTAGCAGTATTATTAATGCTATTTTTATTATCATTGTTTGGTATTTGATTTTTAGAAGATAATTCGTTTTTTTCTAAAATTTGATTTCTTGTGCTCATATAATTCCACCTAACTTAATATATTCAAGTTATTATAACATATTTTGTAGTACTTTGTCAGTATATAATGAAAAAATTACTAAAATAAATATAAAAAAGTTGTTTATAATAATAGTGTAAATATTAATTATATTTACAGATTAGTATGAATGGCGAATATATTTGATTTTGGGAGGATTATTTTTTTATAAGAAAAGGATTTAAATGTTTAAAATAGTTATAATCATTTTTGAAAAAATGTTCTAAATGCTCATAATCAGTTTTCGAACAAAAAGGAGTGTCCCCAATGTTCGACTAATGTTCGTCATTAAGGAGGATGTTATGTCTAGAAATAGTAAGTTAATATCTGAAAATTTACGTGAAGAAATTGCAAAGGAACTAGGTGTTTATGACCAAGTGAAAAAAGATGGAGGAAGCTGGGGAAATGTTTCTTCTAAAGATTGTGGAAATATAGTTTCTAAAGCAATTGAAATTGCAAACAGATCAGTCGAATAGTCTGATTCTAGAGTACAGGTTTTTGAGTTTTTAAAATCCTCCAAAATCCATATTTAATTTAATTGGATTTTGGGGGATTTTATTGTAGTTTTATTTTATTATTTTATTATTTTATTATATTTGTTCTTTTTATTCTTAATGTTTTAATATTTTAAGTTTTAATATATTAAGTATTAAAAGTATTAATATTTTAATATTTTAAGTTTTAATATATTAAGTATTAAAAGTATTAATATTTCAATATTTTAAGTTATAATATATTAAGTATTAAAAGCATTAATATTTCAATATTTTAAGTTATAATATATTAAGTATTAAAAGCATTAGTATTTTAATATTTCAATAATCTTACTGCTTAATATATTTTTCAACTAATTCAAAAAATTTCATTCCATTAGAAGCTTTCCAAAGTATGACTGTGTTAGAAAGATGAAGTGAGTTTAGAAAGTTTAATATTTCTTCTTTATTTTCAAAATAGTGAATATTTTCCTTGTTCATTCCTTGTTTTTTGGCTTCTTCTACTATAAATTTTGCATTTTCACCACTGCAGATTAAAGTGTCAATATTGTTTTTTACTATTTCTTTTCCGACTTCTCTATGTAGGTTTTCTGAAAATTCTCCAAGCTCAAACATGTCTCCTAATATGGCTATTTTTTTTCTAGTATATCCTGCTAGATTTTGTATAGAAGCTCTCATTGATTCTAAACTTGCATTATATGCATCATTGATTACTGTGATACCATCTTTTAAATTGATTATTTCCATTCTTTTTTTGGTAAGTTCAAAAGTTTCTATACCTCTTTTTATTTCATCTATTGTTAGACCAAGTAGATTTCCTATAACTGCAGAACATAGTGCATTGTAAACGAAGTGAATTCCTGCGACAGGTACTTTTACATTAAATTTATTTTCTCCAAGAATACAAGTGAATTCTGAATTTTCTTCGTTTAGTTTTATATCTTTTGCTTGCGCTAATGCGTTGT
Organism: uncultured Clostridia bacterium; assembly: GCA_944388695.1. Lineage (GTDB taxonomy): Bacteria > Bacillota > Clostridia > TANB77 > CAG-508 > CAG-269. The sequence continues at coordinate 23,049 of CALXJT010000012.1, read as the reverse complement.
TTTCAATACCATATGTATATGTAATTACATTTTCTGAAATTTCTTTTCTCCATTTTTGTAATAAATCATTGTCTTCATTTAGTACTAAAGTAGGTTTATCCATTCCCTCTAAAATTTCTAATTTTGCTTTTAATATGTTTTCTCTAGAGCCTAAATTTCCAATGTGAGATGTTCCTATATTTGTAATTACAGAAATTGTTGGATTTGCGATATTTGTTAATAATCGTATTTCTCCAAAATGATTCATTCCCATTTCTACAACAGCTGCTTCATGATTTTCTAATCTTAATAAAGTTAGGGGTAATCCTACATCATTATTAAAATTACCTTCTGTTTTTAAGGTTTTATATTTTTGATTTAAAACATTTGCAACCATATCTTTTGTACTTGTTTTTCCTACACTTCCTGTTATTGCAATTATTGGAAAATCTTTACCATACATTTCTCTTTTCTTTTTTGCGATTTGTTGTAGGGCTTTTTTTGTATCGTCTACTAATATTATTGCTTTATTTTTAAATTTTTCTAAATTTTCATTAGAAAAATCTATATTAGCGATAATGTCTACAGATGCACCATTTTCTAAAGCTTCTTTCCATAGTGTGTTTCCGTCAAATTTTTCTCCTTTTATGCCTACATATACATCATTTTCTTGAATTTTTCTTGTGTCTATGCAAAAATTTTTACATTCGATGTTTTCATTACCTATTATTAATTTTCCGTTTGTTGTTTTTATAATATCTTTTACTAATAAATTCATTTTTTTACCTTCTTTCTTTCATGATATATTATTCAATATTAATGAATTTGTCAAGAAATAATTAAAAATCAGAAAATAATATGGATTTTTCGAAAAAATGTGATATAATAGTGTTACCAGATTTTTGGGAGGATGTTAAATGGTTTACAAGGATTATTATAAAATATTAGGTTTAGAAACTAGTAAAGTGACTTTAGACGAAATAAAGACAGCATATAGAACATCAGCTAAAAAGTATCATCCAGATGTAAATGTTGGTGATGTTTTAGCAGAAGAGAGAATAAAAGATATAAATGAGGCATATAGAGTATTATCTACACCTGCAACAAAAAGAAAATATGATAGAACTTGGAATGCAAATTATTATAAAGAACAACGAAAAAATAGAGGAAAAGAATCTTTCTTTGATATATTTTTAGGAAATGTAAATAATTCTTTGAATAATGATGAAGATAAAAAAGTTCCTATTAGAGGAGAAGATGTAGATACAGAGATACATATTAGCGTATATGATGCTTTTTATGGATTAGAAAAAAGAATTTCTTTGAGAGATGTTTATGGAAAAATAAAAACTCTTACTGTAGTAGTTCCAAAAGGTATAAGAGATGGTGAAAAGATTAGATTAATAGGACAAGGAAAAGAAGGAAAAAATGGCGGAAAAAATGGAGATTTGTTTATAAAGGTAAATATAGATAGTAATAATAAGTTTAGGCTAAAAGGATGTGACTTATATACAGATTTATTATTGTCTCCATGGGAAGCGGCTTTGGGAACAAGGGTTAATTTAAAAACTATTGATGGAGAAACTAAAGTATATATTCCACAAGGCATACAGAGTGGAGAAGTTATTAAAATTCCACAAAAAGGTTATCAAAACGGAAATGGTGGAAGAGGAGATTTAATTGCAGAAATTAAAATAATGGTTCCTAAAAAAATAGATTCAAGCGAAAAAGAGATGTTTCAAAAACTAAAAGAAATATCAAAATTTAATCCTAGAGAAGAGTAATATATAAAAAATTAATTAGATTATTTGATAGTAAAAAACAAAAAAATAATTTACATAAATTTATATTGTTAAAAATATTGACAAAAGCTTGTTTTTTGGGTATAATTGTAAATAGTGAGTTAACTAAAGACAAGCTATGGATAAAACATAGAAATGAGGTGGAGTAAAAGATGGAGATGTGGCAGGGAAAACACTTTAGCATAACAGATCCTAAAGGAGTTAGTACTGTAATCTATCAAATTAATAAAACAGAGAAAGAATTTTTGAAGGATTCACCTAAATATACTGTACAGCGTTTAGATAGTACAGAGGAAATAAGAGGTGATTTAAAAAGAAAAACTTTTTATGTAGACAATCCTTCAGATAATTTTGACCAATTGTTGATTCTATCATTTGGAGCTGATAGAGTTGTTGTAAATACGGCTTTATTGGAAGGTGATAAAATATCAATTACAAAAAAACCACTTCCATTAAAATATAATACTTTATATTCAGAAGAGGAAACAGAATACAAAGATTTTCGTTATACACCAAACTTAAAGAGACCAATTTGTATTATAGATCCGGAAACAACAGAAGAAGTAATACCTAAACTTTATTTTGATGAAAAAACAAATGAAGTTAAAGGAAAGTGTAAATTAAAACCATATAAATCTTATTTTGCCTTTGAAATAAGGGACAAAAAAGAAGATTAAGGAGGAAGTTAAAATTATGAGTAATCCAAGTGCACAAAGAGATAATGACATGGCTAGAGTTGTGTGTTCTATTATAGCAGAGTTAACAAATAAATTAGAAAAAGGAAAAGAACCAGGAAGTGCAACTTTATCTGGAGCTAATGGAGAAAAAGATTTAGTTTCAGAAGATATGGTAAAAAATGTTCAAGAATCATTAATGAATATAAAAGTTGAAGACCATAATGTAGGATATGAAAAAGAAACAGGTATTGCAGTACGTAATGTTAATGGAAAGAATCAATTAGTTGATAAAGATTATATGAAGAAAATCTATGAAGATGCAAAACGTTCTGGTAAGAATATGACTGTTGTAAAAGCACCTAATGTAAAGGATGCATCAAATGAAAATTCAAAAGGAATTAATAGATAATAGAATTTAAATTTTGTGAACTTTGAGGATATTAAAAAATTCTTTGAAGTTCACATATTGTGAGTTTTAGGGTGTTTTTTAGTTCATTTTAGTGTTTGAGATAGATTATTTTTTAGATTTAATCCGAACAGTATGAAATGTATCCTAAATTCATCCGAACAAAAAGGAGTGTCCCCAAAATTCGAGATTTGTGATTCGAACAAATCCGAACAAAAAGGAGTGTCCCAAATGTTCGCAAAAATACGAAAGAGATGTGGTGATTTAGATGAACTACAAATTAGCAGGGGCTATAAGGAGAAATAGAAAGAATTTTATAATTTGTGCAATACTATGGGTGTTTTTTACCATAGTATTTGTTGCGCCTTTGGTGTATACAACTTTTCAGGCAAAACAAAGTGGAGCTTTTGATTTGAATATTTTTTTAGAAAGAGTAGGACCAAATATAACAAATCCATTTGCAACTATAGGAGGAATTGTATCAAATGGTGTAATGAGTAATTTTATTTCTGCATTATTTGTTTTTACAATTTTTTATTTAGCATTTTTCTTTGTTGGTTTTGTTAAATCAGCACCTAAAAATGAATTTTCTGATATTGAACATGGTTCAAGTGATTGGAGTCAACATGGAGAACAGTATAAAATATTGAGTAAAAATAAAGGAATAATACTTGCAGAAGATAATTATTTACCAGTAGATAAAAGAGGAAATGTAAATGTATTAGTAGTTGGACGGATCAGGTTCTGGTAAATCTGCATCATATTCAATTCCAAATGCATCACAACTTTTGGGTTCATATGTGTTTACAGACCCAAAAGGAGAGTTATATGATAAAACAGCTGGATATTTAAAACAAAATGGATATGACATAAAAGTTTTAAATTTAGTAAGACCTCAATATAGTGATGGATATAATCCATTAATGCATATATCTTCAGAAATAGATGTAGATGTTATTGCAAATACAATTGTAAAGGGACAGAAAACAGATGGTGGTTCAGACCCATTCTGGGATGATTCTGCAGAGATGTTATTAAAAGCATTAATTTATTATTTGATAGCAACTAGACCAGAAGAAGAACAGAATTTGGCAAGTTGTGCGGAACTTGTTAGAGCTGCAAATACTAATGGTGGAAGTAACTTGCTTACAGAATTGATGAGTAGTTTACCTTATGATCATCCAGCTAGAATGAATTATAAATCTATAGAGATTGCTCCAGAAAAGACATATAGTTCTATTTTAAGTACTTTACAATCAAAACTAGGAAAATTTGATTCTAAAGAAATTGCAGAACTTACTTCAACAGACACAATAGATTTTGAGAAGATAGGTTCAAGAAAAACGGCAGTGTATGTTATATCTTCAGATACACATACAGCATATGACTTTTTACTTACAATTTTCTTCTCACAGATGATACAACAATTATATGATTTTGCAGATAAGAATCCAAATGGTCAATTAAAAGTTCCAACATATTTTATATTGGACGAGTTTGCAAATATAGGTAAGATACCAGATTTTGATAAGAAAATTTCAACTTCAAGAAGTAGAAAAATATCTTTTAGTGTTATTTTACAAAATATAGACCAATTGGAAGCTGTTTATGAGAAGTCTTATGAGACAATTATGGGTAACTGTGATACACATGTATTTTTAGGTAGTAACTCATTTAAAACAGTTGAATATTTTTCAAAGGCTTTAGGTGAAAAGACTATTGAAAGAGATAGTATTTCTATAAATAGAGATAAACAAAATTTTAGAACAGGTAAGAGTGTTTCTGACCAAGTTATGGCGAGAGCTTTAATGACACCTGATGAGCTTAGAAGATTAGATAATGATTTATGTATTATTTTTGAAAAAGGTATTAAGCCAGTAAAAGCAAATAAATATTATTACTTTAATAAGCCAATTGCAAAAGAGTTAGATAAATATCGCATGAGTCATAATGATATTGGTGAAATAAATAGAGGAAAATGGAGAAAGTATAATCCATATAATCCATATGTGCCAGAAGAGGAAAAAGAGAAACAAGCAAATAATTTAAAAGTTGAATCATTGGATGATTTATTTGATGATGATATTATTACAGATGAGCCAGCAAAACAACCAGTGGCAAGTACTGTTAATACAAGTAGTACTCCTCAAGATAATTCAAATTCTCAAGGAACATTAAATTTGGATGATATTTTTGGGGATGATGATAAGGGAATTTCTGAAAAAAATCCTTTTGAAGAAAATCCAGAAATGAGTGCTAAATCTATGGAAAATGAGAAGGAAGCTCCTATGTTACCACAAGATGATGAGTATGATTTACAAAAAGAATTGGAAGCAAAGTTTGATGAATTATTTGGACCATTGGATGATGAGGATTAATAGATTTGTCTATTAGTAAGAATAAATTAAAATTGTTTTTGAGATAACTTGAAGTGGAAACTTTAGTGTTTTTGCTTCAATTTTTTATGTGAGAAAATGACTGGTAAAAAGATTAAAAACTATATAAAAATTAAAATTCATAAAATAAAAGTAAAAAAACACTTGCGAACATTTGTGCAGAATGGTATAATAATTAAAATTATTAATTTATATGAAATTGCTATTGATGCAGAAGATATAATTAAAATTGAAAGGAATGAAGTTTAAGTGAAATTTGTACATATAGCAGATATGCATTTTGATAGTCCGTTTGTAAATTTATCAGATAGAGAAGGTTTTGGAGATACAAAAAGACTAGAACAAAGAAGAGTTTTTAAAAAAGTTATAGAATATATAAAAGAAAATAAGATGCCTTATTTTTTTATTTCTGGTGATTTATATGAACAAAAATATATCAGAAAATCAACAATAGAATATATCAATCAATTATTTTCAGAGATTCCAGATACAAAGATTTTTATAAGTCCTGGAAATCATGACCCATATATAAAAAATTCTTATTATCACCAATATAAATGGAATGATAATGTAACTATTTTTAATTCTGAAATTAGTAGGATTGAATTACCAGAAGCAGATATTTATGGTTTTGGATTTAATGATTTTTATTGTACAGATTGTAATATAGAAGATTTAAAGTTAGAGAATCCTGAAAAAATAAATATATTAGTTATACATAGTACAATAGATGGAGCAAATATTGAAGAGAAGCAATATAATTCGATTCCAAAAAGAGTTTTAGAAAAAATAGGGTTTGACTATGTTGCTACAGGACATATTCATAAGTGTGATTATACTACATATGATAAACCTAAAATCGTGTATCCTGGTTCAACAGTTGCATTAGGATTTGACGAAATTGGTAAACATGGAATGATTGTTGGAGAGATTCAAGAAAATGATTTATCTAAAGTAGAAGTTCAAATGATTCCTTTATCAGAAATTGAATTTGTAGAGAAAAATTTGGATGTAACAGAGATTTTAGATAAAGATGATTTAATTCAAAAAATAGACGAAATGGATTTTGATACAAATGAATATGTTAAAATTATTTTAACTGGAAAAAGAAATTTTGAAATTAATACATATGAATTATATAAATTAATAAATCAAAATCAAGTAATTAAAATAAAAGATAGAACAAAAATAAATTATGATTTAGAGAAAATTTCTAATGAGAGTACATTAAAAGGAATTTTTGCAAAAAAGATGTTAGAAAAACTAAATAATGATATAATAACATCTGAAGAAAAAGAGATTATAGAGAAGGCTATAGAAATTGGATTTGAGGCATTAGAATAAATGTTAAAAAATATTTAATATACATTGAAGAAGATAGATAGGAGTGTTATAAATTTGGAGATTCAAGAGATAAAAGTTAATGCATATGGAAAATTGAAGGATAAAAATGTATCTTTTAATAAAGGTTTAAATATAGTATATGGAAAAAATGAATCAGGAAAATCTACATTATTACATTTTATTGTAAATTCTTTATATGGTATTTCAAAAAATAAAAAAGGAAAAGAATATTCAGATTTTGAGCAATATGAGCCATGGCAAGGTGAGGAGTTTTCTGGTAAATTAAGCTATTCATTAGATAATGGAAAAAAATATGAAGTATATCGTGACTTTAGAAAGAAAAATCCTAAAATTTTTAATGAAGATATGGAGGATATTTCAAAGGAATTTACAATAGATAAAGCAAAAGGAAATAACTTTTTTTATGACCAAACAAAAGTAGATGAAGATTTATTTTTATCTACGGTTTTAGTAAATCAACAAGAAGTAAAATTACAAAAGGGAGAGCAAAATATTTTAATACAAAAGATAGCAAATTTGGTAGGAACAGGAGAAGATAATGTTTCATATCGTATTGCAATGGATAGAATTGTACGTAGGCAAAGAGACCAAATTGGAAGCGGAAAGTCTAGAGAAAAACCTATTAATGTTTTACAAGTAGAAAGACAGAATTTAGAATTAGAGAAAAATGAATTACAAGGTTTTAGAGAAGAAAAATATAATTTAGAAGATAAGAGAAAAGAATTAACAGAAGATTTAGAAGTAATTCAAAATGAATCATCTTTTGTAAAAGAATTAAAGAGTTTAAATGATAATGAAAATTTGCAAAAACAAAATGTGAAAGTCAAAGAAAATATTGTTCAAGAGAATTTGGAAAAATCAAAGAAGATAGAAAAAGATTTAGAAGAAAAGAAATTGGAATATGATAAAATTAAAAAGAGTAATGAAAAACAAGCAGAAAATTTAAGAGAAGGTAAGAAAAAAGTAAATGTGTTTTTTTCAGTATTGACAATAGTTTTTATTATTATTGATGTATTGTTATTTATTATGCAAGAAAATCATTTACTTGGATACATATTCTTACCAGTGATTTTGCTTTTGATTTGTATAGGTTTAGGTGTTTCAAATAGTAAAAATAAAAAGATTAAACAAAGTTTATTGGAATTACAGAAGGATGAGAAAGAAATACGTGAAGAGCAAATGCAATATGAGAATGAATATAATATCTTAAAAGAAAATATAAAAGGATTAGAAGCGGAAATTGCTCAAATAAATCAGCAATTTGATTTAGACCATAAATTAAAGACAAATGTTATAAAAGAAAAGTTTAGCGAGATATTATCTGAAGATATTATGAATGAATATTTATCAAATAATAATATATCTACTTCATTAGAAGTTTTACAAAACGAAGAAAATGTAAAAAAATTAGAAATTCATAAAATTGATTTAAATAGACAGAATATAGAGCCTAAATTGGATAGTTTATTTAATGTAGAAGAAAAATTAGAAGATGTTTATGAAAAAATAGCATATTTGGAGAATTTAAATAAAAGTATGGAGCTTGCAAAAGAAGTGCTTGAAAAGTCATATGAAGAAATGAAGGATACTGTAACTCCAAAATTTACACAGAATTTATCTAGTACAATAGATACTATAACAGATGGTAAGTATAGAAAAGTTAAATATAATGATGAACATGGTTTAGTTGTATCATTAGAAAATGGAGATTATGTTTTGGCAAATAAATTGAGTATTGGAACTATAGATCAGTTATATTTATCATTAAGACTTTCTATGTTAGATGAACTTTCAGAAGAGACAATGCCAATTATTTTAGATGAAGCTTTTGCATATTTTGATACAGATAGATTAAGAAAATCATTAGAATTTTTATTAGAACAAGCAAAAAATAGACAAATTATTATATTTACATGTACACGTAGAGAAAAAGAAATTTTAGATAATTTACAAAAAAATTATAATTTTATTGAAATAAATAATTGAAAAAGTGTATAATTGTTTTGTAAAAGGGGATGAGTAGATGGAAAAAGATGAAAAGTTGAACGAAATCGAATTAAAAGATGTTGGATTAGAAGAAAAAGGATCAAAAAAAGATGGAATAGAAAATGATAAATTAAATGAAGCAGAAGGAGATAAAACGAAAAAGAAAAAAATAGATATAGTAAATTTAGTAAAAGACTTTGTAAATAGAGGGAAATTAGAGAGTACAAAAAAGAAAGTAATTAGCAAATTTTTATTGATACTTATAGCTGTTCATTTGATTTTGTTTATCCTTTCATTCTTCACTGGTATTTTTTCAAGTAATAGTATAGTAAGAAATATTATAGTAGCACTTTTAGCAGTGTTTGATTTGGGAATTTCTATATATATAGTTATGATTTTAAATAAAAAAGAAGAAAGCAATAGTAAAGAAGAAACACAAAAGAAATTTAATCCAATACTTGCTCAATATATATTAAAGAATACTCTTGAATATAATGATAATATGGTTATTCTTGAAATGAAATCATTAATAGAAAGAGAAATAGTTAAAGTAAAGAAAGATAGTGGAAAAATAGAATTTCAATTAGTTTCAAAGGATAAGTTTGCAAGAGTAGAAGGATTAGAGAAAATGGATAGAGAAACTATTAAAAAGTATTCTACAGATGAAATTCCATCTTATGAAAATCTATTTGTAACTAAAATATTATTTCCTTTCGAGGATGTGGTTTCATTAGATGATTTTAAGAAGAAATTAAAAGAAGGATATTATAAGGAAAGATTGGAATTATCAGGTTTTATAATGGAAAAAATGCTTGTTTTTGAAATGGAAAAAGCTAATATGATTGTATCAGGGAATGCAATTAATAAATTTTCTTTAATGCTTTTTGCAAATGTGATTATAACATTATTTTATTTATCTTCTTTCCATGTAAATATATTCTTACTTTTAGCAAATTTACTAAATTTAGCAGTTTCTGTAGTTTTGCTTAAAAACGAAAAAATTTTTTCATATGTATTTATAGATTCTGTGCAAGAAGATATTAATAGATTGGAAAAATCAAAATATAGTGATGATGGAGTTTTTTCAAAAAATGTTTATAATAATTTTTTTGCGGATTTGGAAAAATATTAGAGTAGAGGTTTAGTGTTTTCCTTTTCTCGTGTTTTCCAACAGGATAAAGACATGAAAATTTTTTTTCATGTCTTTATTCTGTTTTTGTGAAAAAAGTATTTACAATTTTCGACAGTAATGTTATAAATAAAATAAATATAATATCTTTTTATTATGCTATTTTACACTGAAAGGGGGTGAAAAAATGACTAAAGCAAAATATTTAGTGATTATATTATTAGTTAGTGTTGTATTTACTATATTCCCAACGATTTCTAATGCGGCAGTAACTTCAGATAAATTAGTTCCATCCACAAATGGCTCAATAGATTATACTATTAGTGGACTTGAACTAGAAGATGGGGCAAGTTATCAATGGGCAATAGAAAAATCTCAAAATGCAACAATAACAAATTGGTATGATGTAGTTGCACCTAAATATGATACAGGAACAGTAACAATATCAATTTCTGTTAGTAATGAAAATCATTTAGAAATGTTAAAATCAACTGATACTGCTTATATTTATATAAGAAAAGTTGGAGAGGATTCTAATATTCTTGAGAATTATAAAGTTGATTTATCATTACCATTATTGAAGGCTTTTAATGTAGTTAAAAGTGAATTTTATAATAGAGAGGTACCAAATAATCCTGCATTTGAAATAGCTTCTGTGTATGGATTAAATGCTGATGATGTTCAGTATAAATGGGAAAAAATAACAGATGCAAGTATAGTAAATAGTTATATAGATAATAATCATGATTTATCAGGATTAAATCTAAAAGGAAAAGAAAGTTTTCCAAGTTTATCTGATACTTCTTGGAAATCAGTAGATACTAGAGTAACTAAAGAGAATATGTACGTAAATAATGGTAATTTACCATCAGAAGATGGTTTATACTATTTATGGTTAAAAGGTAGTTCAACTGATGTAAAAACTGTATATGGACAAGCAGTTTTGGAAGTTGGAGAAGTAACAAAAATAAATACAGAGAATCCAGGAACAGGTGATGATGAAAATCCATCACAAGGAAATCCAACAGATGATACACCTACAACAGGAAGAACAGATTCAGATGATGATACAATAGCAAAAGGACCATTACCAAATACAGGACTAGGAATTGGATTAATAGTTAGTATTATAGTAATAATGGGTATAGGAGTATTTACATATTTTAGATTTAAAAGATTAAAAGGAATATAAATTATAGAGGATGTAAAAAAATACATCCTCTATTTTCAATAGAGAAAAAGTGAAGAGATATAGTTGAAAGTGTAAGCAATGAAAATGTTTTAGAAAATTAATATTATTGATTTTTTACAGTTTGGTAAGAAAAAAATAATAGTTAAAAGTGTTTTTAATTATGGTTTTTGCCTTGTTTATTGGTAAATGTACTCTTGAAATATTTCTTAAAATGTAGTATAATTGCTCAAAAAGGATTAAAGGAGTAAGTGATATGTTTGATAAATTAGAGGCAGTTGAAGAAAGATATGTTGAATTAACAAAAATGATTAGTGACCCAGAGATAATCGCAAATCAATCAGAATGGCAGAAATTAATGAAAGAGCATGCTAGTATAGAGGACATCGTTTCAAAATATCGTGAATATAAAAATGTGAAAAAGCAAATGGATGAAGCAAAAGAAATGATGGATGATAAAGAATTAAAAGAGCTTGCAGAAGCAGATTATTATGATGCTAAAGAAAAGTTACCAAAAATAGAAGAAGAGTTAAAAATTTTATTAATACCAAAAGATCCAGATGATGATAAAAATATTATTTGTGAAATTCGTGCAGGTGCTGGAGGAGAAGAAGCTGCATTATTTGCAGGTACATTATTTAGAATGTATACTATGTATGCCGAAAGAAAGCACTGGAAAGTAGAAGTTTTAAATGAAAATGAAACAGGTCTTGGAGGATATAAAGAAATATCTTTTATGGTTACAGGAAAAGGTGTATATAGTCGTTTAAAATTTGAGAGTGGAGTACATCGTGTCCAAAGAGTTCCTGATACAGAAAGTAGTGGAAGAATTCATACTTCTACAGCAACAGTTGCAGTGCTTCCAGTTGTAGAAGATGTAGAAATTGAGATTAACCCAGCAGATATTAAGATGGAAGTTTTCCGTTCTTCAGGTGCAGGTGGTCAACATATAAATAAAACATCATCAGCTGTAAGATTGATACATGAGCCTACTGGTATTGTAGTTGAATGTCAAACAGAACGTTCTCAATTCCAAAATAGAGATAATGCTATGAGAATGCTTCGTACAAAATTATATGAGATTGAAAAACAAAAACAAGATAATGAAATTGCAAGTAGCAGAAGATTGCAAGTAGGTTCTGGAGAAAGAAGTGAAAAAATTAGAACATATAATTATCCTCAAGGAAGAATTACAGACCATAGAATTGGTATGAGTATATATCAAATGGAGAATTTCTTGAATGGGGATTTAGATGAGATGATAGATAATTTGATTGCTGCAGATAGAGCTGATAGATTACAGGGAGAAGAATAATTGATTAAAAAGAATTTTAAGATTTGTAGATATTTCTTAAGATTCTTTTTTTTAAAAATTATTTGTAATGAAATAGTTTAAATATTTAATGAGTATGTTTTAGTGATAATGAGAAATATCTTGAAGAATGGAAAAAATTTCACAAAATGGAAAGATGAACCTACAACAAAATGGAAACATTAAAAATTTACATAAATTGACTTTTAGGTGTAAACATGGTATAATTAATATGTTAGAGGGGTGATTTTATGGGTTTTTTAGATAGATTTAAAAAGAAAAATAAAGAAGAATCAGAAATACATCCAGAAGCGCAAGTTAGTAGAAGTAGAGAATTTAGTGGTACAAATTTTAAAGTGAAAATGGAAAATAGTTCAATACAATTAGATTATTATAATCCAGAGAAACAATCAGAATTTTATGATACTACAAGGATAATATTAAATGAAAGAGCACATAGCATGATTGAAGGAGAAGATGTGTATACTGCTTTTGTATCTTGGTATGGTCAAGATGATTGTGTTATGTTGGTTGATGGACAAGAAGTTTCAAGGGCTGGTGATTATAAAAAGATTTTAACATCAATAGATATAAACTTATTATTAACTGATCCACAATATCGTTCAGTTGTGATGAATTATTTATTGGATGAAAGAAGAGTAGGAGAATATCTAGCTCGAGGATTAACAGATAATCCTAAAATGCCTTGTGGAAATTATATAGGTGGAGTTACAATGAGTGAAAAAGGATGGCGAAAATATTTTTCTCCAGCTGTTGGAAGAGTTGTTCATAATATGCCACAAAATGTTTCTAAAAGACAAGAAATTAGAAGAAAACGAGAAATGAATGACCAAAGAAGGATTGCTGAATTACAATCAGAGATTGAACAAATAAAAAGAGGGGCAGAAGGTGTGGATAGATAAATAATTGAATGTTATTTATAGATTTTAGTATAAGAATTATTGAATGTTATTTATAGATTTTAGAATAAGAATTATTGAAGCTTATTTATAGGTTTTTAATATAAGAATTATTAAAAGTTAAAGTAGGAATTGATGTATATTGTTACTTTAACTTTTTTATTATATTTTAGGACGAATAGTTTATTAAAGCTATGTACAGAATCTAATATATAAGTTTTATAAAAGAAAATTTTAATGTGAATTCTTAAGAATTACGATAAAAATTTATTTAATATTAAGGGGTTATTTTTTGTTCATAATTGAAGATATGTGTAATAAGATTATAAGGTAATTATAAGATATTGGAGAGTGATTAAAGAGTGGAAGGAATTTTACAAACTACATTAATGGGATTATTTTTTGGGACTTTTCGGAACAATGTTAGGAGGAGTTTTAGGTATTATTATAAAAAATAAATCTAATAAATTTTTAAGTTTCATCTTATCATTTGCATCTGGTCTTATGATGGCAATTATATGTTTTGATTTAATTCCAGAGGCTTTGGAATTTAGTAGTTTGGGATATATAATTATAGGGATTATGTTTGGAATTGTTGCAATGATTTTTTGTGATATTTTAGTTCAAAAAAAATTTAGTATAATAAAGGTTAAGAATACTAATCATAATTTATTAAAAACAGGTATTATAGTATCTATAGGTTTGGCGATACATAATTTTCCAGAAGGGTTAGCAATAGGTTCTGGATTTGAGGCTTCTATGAGATTGGGCTTGAGTTTGGCTTTAGCTATTTGTTTGCATGATATACCAGAAGGTAGATTCCAAAGTAGACAGTGGCTAAAATAAAGAAAATGTTTGGGAAATAATTTGAATTTGAAAAATATATTAGAAGAAATTATATAAGATGTGAATTTTTTAATAGTAACATATCAAGAATATTATCTTTTTAATTAGTATTTTCCTTATGTAAAAAGAAAAAACCGCAATGCGGAAAAAAAGAGTAATCTTTTTTTTGAGAAAATCAAATCAAATAACCAACGTAAATTGATAGTCTTTCTTCGTTAAATTCGAAGATATCACTTTCAAGACCATTTTCTTCTAAAAGGTTTAGAAATACTTCCCTAGGTCTATCTACGAGTTTTGGCAAATCATCTGTAATCGTATAGTCAATGCAGGGGATGTCAATGCAGTCATCACCTTCGGATAAATTCATAACATTTACCTTAAACTGTTTCCCGCATTGCAAAGTAATAAAGTTAAGATATTCTATTTTAGGCAAATGCTTTAATAAGTATTCAAGTGATTCTCCCCACTTTGAAATGGCATTATCATACTGACTATCAATTATTTTTTCTGCCCAAGTTAATTCTCTCATGCTATCCTCCTACCCAATTGGGTTATTTTATAAAAAAGTTAATAAGTTATATATGTAAACACTCTTGTGAGTGAAAATAAAAGAAGAAATATATATAAAATTTGGAATATCCAAATACAAATAAATTATACCATATTTTATGTTAATTGTCAATTTTGCCCTATTTTGCAAGTTACCATTATATATTATTATATTGTGAACTAAAAATTACATGTCGTACACATATTATAATATCATCAACAAATTAAAATATAAGGATTTTAATATGAGTCAAAACGTCTAAATTTTAAAGAGTAAAAATCTTAAAATTAGGACAGTTTAACTATTGAGCAAAGTAACTAATATCAACGAATAAATAAATTTTGGTAGACATTTTGGACTCAACTGGGTAGGTGTATGAGAGTAAAAACTATCACATTCCTACCCAAGAACTGTAATAGGAAAAAATAATTAAACTGGATTTTATAGTAATGAAAAATATATTGTTTGTAAGGATATGTAAACAAAAATACATATCTTTTTTGTATTTATAGAAAATAGGGTAGAATTTTTGTTAGAAAAGTAAAGTATATATTATAGAGGATTCTATATGTTTATATTTAGAATAATCAAAATTCTAATACATATAAATTAAATAAATATTAAATTATACAGGGAGAAAGTATGAGCGAATCATTTAAAATAAATATATACTTTGATGAAAAAGGAGAGAGTTTAGAAAGTTTAATAGAACATTTAATAATAAATATGTTAGATATAAATGAGCCAACTCTACAATATATGAAAAGAAATATTTGATATATATCAAAATATTACAAGGGATTAATAAAATCAAAAATTTTCATTACTTGAGCATTTGAATTCACTTCCAAATTAGATATAATTAAAATGAGTTCAAATTATTATCTCAAGCATGGAAAGGAGGTAAAATGCTTGAGCAGATAGAAAGAACAATATATAAAGTAGCAATTTATATAAGATTATCAAAAGAAGATGTGGATAGAGGATATGATGAAAGCGAAAGTATAAAAAATCAAAGAACATTGCTAACAAAATATGTAGAAAATTTAGGATGGAATTATAAACTTATAGACATATATATTGACCAAGGCTTTACGGGAACGAACTTTAATAGACCAGGTTTCCAACGAATGATAAAAGATATAAACTTAAAAAAAATAAATATGGTCATAACAAAAGATTTATCTCGTTTGGGTCGTGACTACATAGAAACAGGAGAATACATAGAAAAGTGGTTTCCAGAAAAAAATGTTAGATATGTTTCTGTAACTGATGGTATAGATACTTTTTCAAATAACAATGGGAATAATGATATTGCACCTTTTAAATCCATATTAAATGATATGTATTCAAAAGATTTATCAAAAAAAATAAGGACAGCTTTACATACAATGCAAAAAGAAGGAAAATGGGTAGGTGGAAAAACTGCACTAGGATATATGAAAGCTCCAAATGACAAAAATAAACTAATTATTTGTGAGCCAGAAGCAAAAATTGTAAAGACAATTTTTAATATGGCAATTTCACGGAAATCAAATTAGCACGATAAGAGATTACTTAAATAATAATCATATACCTACGGCAAGTCATATTAGATATCATAAAGCAACATTTTGGGAAAATAAAACGATAAAAAATATCTTAAAAAATGAAATATATTGCCGGCACTACAGTACAAAATAAAAGAAGTAGAATAAATTATAAAAATAGGAAAATAAGAGCAAATCCAAAAGAACAATGGAATGTTGTAGAAAATACTCATGAACCAATTATAGATAAAAAAATTTTTGATACAGCACAAAAGATGGTAATTACTCAAAATTATAATCGAAATGAAAAGAAACATCATTTTTTGCTAGATGGTTTGCTAGTATGTTATGAATGTAAGCATAAAATAGGTGTCAGAACAAGGAAAAATGGAAGATTAGATATGATATGTAACAATTATCGCAGAAACTCAAAATTAGGACTTTGCACATCACATGGATTTAATTATGAACAATTAGAAAAAATAGTTTTAGAGTATATAAAAAAATTGTTTATAGAAATTGATAGTAAGAAAATAGAACTGAATATAAAAAATAATATATCAAAATATGATTATGGAAAAATGCTTCAAAAGTTAGAAACAGAAATAGAACTAATAAATGACAATATTGATAAAATGTATGTTGATAAATTAAATGGGAAAGTTAGTGAAGAGATGTATGAAAGATTATTTAATAAATTAAAAGGTGAGATAAAACAAAAAGAAGAGGAATATATTGGGTTAAAAAATGAACAAGAAAATAATTCAGATGATGATATAGAAAACATTAAAAAATTGGTAAATGATTTTTTGAAATTAGAAAAACCAACACCAGAAGTAATGAAAGTTCTTATTAATAGAATTGAAGTACATCAAGATAAACAGGTGGATATTATTTTCAATTTTAAAAAGTTAAATAATGCATATAATAGAAATAGTGACATTAATTTAAATTTATTTTGAAAAAACAAAATAAATTACACACAAAAGAAAGTTATTTCGATAGAACAAAATAACTTGACAAAATAATAGAATAAGAATATAATAAATATAGGTGATGAAAATGTTAAAAAGAGAAATTTACTTATCAAGGATAAGAGGTTTTTATGATAGTGATTTAATTAAGATTTTAGTGGGTATAAGAAGGTGTGGAAAATCTGTCATATTAAAACAGATTATGGATGAAATAAAAGAAAATGGAATAAAAGAAAATCACATAATATATATAAATTTTGAATTTGTAGAATTTGAAGATTTAAAAGATTATAAGAAATTGAACAGTTATATTAAAGAGAGAATAAAAGATAATAAGAAATATTATATTTTTTTAGATGAAATACAAAATGTAGAAAAATTTGAAATTATTATAAATTCTTTAAGAGCATCATTAGAAAATATAAGTATATTTATTACTGGTTCCAATAGTAAATTATTATCAAATGAACTTTCTACTGTATTATCAGGCAGATATGTACTTTTCAATATTTATCCTCTAACTTATAAAGAATATATTGAATTAACAGGAAAGGAACTAAAAAATGAAGAAAACTTTTGGGATTTTGTAAAATGGGGAGGTCTACCTAATAGAGTTCAATTTACAGATGAAACAAATATTAAAGACTACTTACATAGTGTATTTGATTCAATAATATTAAGAGATGTAGTTGAAAGGTTAGGACTAAAAGATACAATTTTATTTAATTTAATACTTCAATATTTGATAGATATAACAGGTAGAGAATTTTCAGCTAATAATATAATAAAATATTTAAAAAGTGAGGGTAGAATTACATCAACTGAAACATTATATACTTATCTAGATGCCCTTTGTAAAGCATTGATAATACAAAAAATATATCGATATGATATTCACGGAAAAGCAATATTAAAAACTTTAAATAAATACTATATGACAGATCTAGGAATTGCACAAATAAAAAACAACAATTTCGAAATAAATAAGTGTTTTGCAATCGAGAATGTTGTATTTAATGAATTATTGGTGAGAGGATATGAAGTATATATTGGAAAATTAAATCCAGGGGAAATTGATTTTATAGCTACAAAGAGTGGTGAAAAAAAATATTTTCAAGTAGCATATTTACTAAATGATGCAAGAGTAGTAGAAAGGGAA
The DNA here is from genome assembly GCA_944388695.1 of uncultured Clostridia bacterium. Taxonomy (GTDB): domain Bacteria; phylum Bacillota; class Clostridia; order TANB77; family CAG-508; genus CAG-269. The sequence continues at coordinate 4,830 of CALXJT010000012.1, read as the reverse complement.
TTTGGAGCATATAAAACAATAAATGATAATTATCCTAAATATGTAATTTCTATGGATAAAACTGATTTTTCTCAAAATGGAATTATGCACAAAAATATAGTAGATTGGTTATTAGGAGATGATTAAGTGAAAAAAATGAAAACACTTTTTAAAAGGCAATTGTTTTTTATCGTGGCAATGGAGAAATGTGTAAAATAAAAAGAAGTGATTTTGGATTTGAGTGGAATAGAAAGAAAAAATTAAAATAACTGTCTAAATCAGAATCAACCAGAAGGGATATCAATGGCAGTTCCTATGAAAAACGGAGGAATGAAAAAGTCAAAAGTTTTGTTTTATGTACTATTATCAGGGATTACTACAGGAGTAGGAACATTGGTAGGAGCTATTGTTGGTCAAATTTCAGAAACAGTTATAGCGATATGTTTAAGCTTTGCAGCTCGGTGCAATGCTTTATATTGTGTCTGGTGAATTAATACCTGAATCTAATCAATTGTATAGTGGAAGGATGACAGGTTTGGGAAATATTGTGGGATTTTTAATAGGAATGTTTGCTATGTTGATGTCATGATGATTATAAATGTTACAAAGATAAAAAAAGTTAAAAGTAAATTAAAAGTGTATATCCGTAAGGAAAGAAAGAGAAGTTAAAATAAAACACCATTGAATTATGCAACCAAATTGTAACATAAATGTTTCCAAAATTTAAAAATTTGAAAAAACACACTATCCGTAGTAGTTACAAAAATAAGGTAAAAACTACCATAGAAAAGCTATTTACTTACAGTCTCTAGGATATTAAAATAAATATATATAATATATAAACAAAAAGGAGACTGTTAGTATGAAAAAATTTGAAGGGTTTTTCGACAAAAGGTTAAAAAAGGACAAAGGAAAAACACAAAAAGCAGAACAATTAAATGACAGAGCATTAGACAATGCAGAACAAGACAAAATTGAAGATAGCGGTATGTCAAGTAAAGCTAAAAGTGTTCAAAAGTATGAGGGCAAAAGATATAGTGCAGAAGAACATAATGCAAAAAAACAAGCTCATAAAGAAGTTAAAAAGCATAATGACCGCAGAAAAAATGTGCCAAACATACAAGAACAGATGAGTAATTTAAAAACAGCTATTGCACAGAACAAAGTAAAAGTAATATCTGGTGCAACAGCAATCCTAGCAATAGTTGTAATAGCAATTATTGCTATTAACCAAGCAAGTAAAATGCAAAATAATCAAACAGCAATAGGACCAGAGCTAGCAAAAGCAATGACATATCCAGTAATTGAAGATAAAGAGGAAGAAGCATCTGTAGAAGGAACAGAAAATGTTAAATTTGATGCTTTCTTTTTGCGTGATATAAACGGAGACGGATATGCAGAAAGCATAAGAGGAACAAGTAAAGAAATAGGGAAAGAAGATACCTTGTACATGGAATTAAATGTCCAAACAGCAGGGTATTTAAAAGATGCCAAAATAACAGTAAATGGCGAGAATTTCTATTTACAAACATCATTGCCAAAAGATGATGAATTGAAGGACAACTACATAGGAAATAATATAAAAACAATAGAATTTAATGACCTAGCAAATGGTACACAAAAGATGTTAACAGGAATAGTAAGAAGTGGAGACTATTCATATTCATCAAGAAAAGCAGAAGCGATAGGAAATAATATAAATAACTATAGCAAAGTGAATAGTGTAACCCTAACAGGAACATATGTAGCAGAAGACGGAACAGAAACCCAAATAGAAAAAACAGTTGAATTTAATATAGATTGGTATGGAACAACAACAGCAAGAATATATACAACAAATCAAAATAGAAATATAGAAAATGCAATAAATGAAGAAGAAGGAGCAATAAACCTAGATTTCACAGTATATACAGAAGAGACAGAACAAGAATTAATATTAAGCAAAAACCATATAGAGGGAGAAATACCAAGATTAAATGACTATGCACCAGTAGAAGTAATCTACACAGGAAGTAACGGTGTGTTTAATTATGATGCAGAAACAATGACTTTCACATTAGATAGAACAGCACAAACAGATGAAGAAGGAAATGTAACAAGCAGTTTATCAAGAAGTAATAGTTATGGAATAAGAGTAGTATATCCAATAGAGGCATATCAATCATTAGGAACAGAATCAGTGACTTTAAAAATCCCAGTGAAAACATATTATGAAGGATACAATAACCCAAGTGAAGAATTCACAAATCCATATAAATCAAATGTAGCATTAGCAACAATAACAGCAAGTTATGAAAAACCAGTAGAACAAGTATATAATTCATATTTTGATGTAACAGTAGGAAAATATGTATATAACCCAACAGGAAGATACATAGTATCAAAACAAAAACCATTAAAAATATATAACGGACAAAGTGAAGAAGAAAAAGATGACACATATACAGTAACATGGAGAGGATATGTAGGAACAAATGCAAAACTAGATGGAATGGTAATGAAAGAAACAAAAGATGGAGAAGAGCAAGTATCAGACCAATTCATAAAAACAGATTCAAGCCAAGAAAGTGTAGATGATGTAGTATCAAATGTAGGAATATACTTTAGTGGAGCAGATACATTACTAGGAGAAGAAGGATGGATAAGAGTATATGATGAGGATACAGGAAATCTACTTGTAACATTTACACAAAATGATTGGAATAAATATACATCAAGTAATCCATATAAATACGAAATACCAGTAAAACACATAAGAGTAGAAACAAGTACATTACTAAAAAATGAAGCATCACTATATGTATATAACATTAAAGAAATAGATGATGACAAAATAACAACAAAATATACAAGAGAACAATTTGATGAATTACAATACATAAAATCAACATTAGTAGGCTACATAGCAGGAGAATATGTAGAAACAGACGCACATCAAGCAAATTATGAAGCACCAATATCAATAGCAGATATAAGCATAAGCAAAAATACAATATCAACACAAAGCACAGAAAAGAACGAAAAAATAACAATAGAAGCATATGCAAATGAAACATCAAACCAAGTAAGATGGCAAAATGGAACATTTTTAGTAAAATTACCAGAAGAAATAATAGATGCAAAATTAAATAGTGTAACAATAAATAACAGTAATGTAAAACTAGAAAACTATGAATTAATAGAACAAGATGGAGTATCATTTATAAAAATAGTAACAAAGAATGACACACCACAAACATTCTACATAACAATAGATGTAGACTTATCACCAGACCCAAGAATAGCAACAACAACAAAACAAATAGAGTTATACGCAACAAATGAAAATGGAAGTGACTATTATTACAAAGCACAAGACATATATGATGTAAATAATAACTTAAATACAGAAGAGCAGGTAAACCGTACAACAACAAGTATAAGTATGGTATCACCAAACTCTTTATTAACCAACCAAACAGCAACAAACTTTGATGATAAAGGAAGTGAAGTAGTATCACCAGAAATAGCAGACATAAAACCAGTATATGCAGTAGTAGACCAAGAACAAGAAGAACAAACAGCAACAATAGGAATACAAATAAAAAATAACTATGCAAATACAATAAGTGAAATAGACATATTAGGAAAAATTCCATTTGAAGGAAATACATATGTAATAAGTGGAGGAGAACTAGGTTCAACATTTACAACAAAAATGACAGAAACAGGAATAGAAATACCACAAGAGTTACAAGGAATAGCAACAGTATACTATTCTGATAACGAAAATCCAGATAGAGTCTTAAGCAAAGCAGAAAACAATTGGAAAAAAGCAGAAGAAGTAGAAAATTGGGACAATATAAAAACATTCTTAATAGACCTAGGTGACTATGTAATGGGAACAGGAAAAGAATTAGTATTCAATTACATAGTAAAAATCCCAAATGGACTAGAATTCAATCAAATCTCATATAGCCACCACGGAGTATATTTCTGTTTAGATACAGAGCAAGGAAAATATAGAACACAAACAGAGCCAAACAGAATAGGATTTAGAATAGCAGAAAAATATGATTTAGAACTAACAAAGTATCAAACAGGAAAAGATAAAGTAGTACCAGGAGCAACATATAGCATAACAGAAATAACAACAGGAGAAAGTGAAGATTCAGAAGAAAATAGCGGAGAAGAAGGTACAACAGAAATAAGAGGAGAAAGCAAAACAGCAGTAACAAATTCACAAGGAAAATTAATAATAACAAATCTATATGCAGAAAGAATATACGAAATAAGAGAAATAAGCTCACCAGATGACTATGAATTAAACAGTAATGTCATAAGGTTTATTGGTCATGTAAATGAAGAAGGAATTTTAAGCATAGAAAAACTACAAGGAACAACAAAAGGAGAAATAACATTAGGAAAAGAAGAAGGAGAAAACTATAAAGTAAATATTCAAGTAGAAGATGAAGTAAAAGCGACACTAAAAATAACAAAGAAAGAACAAGGAACAGAAAACAAGTTACAAGGAGTACGATTCAAATTAACAGGATATAACCTACCAGAAACAGGAAGAACATTAACGACAAATGTAAATGGAGAAATAACATTTAAAGGACTATCAATAAATCAAGAATACACTTTGCAAGAAGTAAAAGCAGAGGGGTATTATTTATCAAACCCAATAAAATTCAAAATAGTAAATAATGAAGGAAACTATACATTAGAAAAAGTAGAAGATGAAACAGCAACAGGAGAAATAAAAGAGCAAACAACAACAGAAGAAGATAGCATACCAACAATAAATATAGTAATAGAAGATGAAAAAATACCAACATATGATTTACAAATAATAAAAGTAAAGAAAAC
>CALXJT010000011.1 GCA_944388695.1 uncultured Clostridia bacterium | reverse complement strand
TTAGCAACTTAACAACATATGGAGGAAGATTTGCAGATGGAACATCAACATATTTGGCAACAGCATATCCATATCCAAATCCAGCAATAACAACAGACTATAAAGATTTTAATTCAGCATATCCAGCATTTAGTAAAATATTTGGAGACGCACTATATGAAACATCAAGTAATGTAGGAAGTGGAAAAGCATGGTTTGGGCAAACACTAGAAGAGGATGCTGGTTCAGGCGAAGTGTTCTTCCCTCGCGGTGGGTATTGGCTTTATACGGCCTATGTCGGCTTCTGTGGATTGAGTGACAGTCATGGGAGTGCCAATTACAATTATGGCTTCCACTCAGTCTTGGTTGCGCAGTAGCACTTTAAGCTTTCCTTGTTCCTTGCCCCCTTTTAACCCATGAAATGGCATTACATAAATTTTGGGAGAATATCTTAAAATTAAGGAAATATTAGAAAAAAAATAAAAAAGTAGAAATTTTAAAATGTCAAATATAGATAAAATCAAATAAAGGATATAATTTTCAAATATAATTTGAAAATATATTAGGGATTAGACTGTATCAAACTACATTGTCCGTTCAGGCGAAGTGTTCTTCCCTCGCGGTGGGAATTGGAATAATACGGCCAATGTCGGCTTCTGTGGATTGAATGACAATAATGGGAATGCCAATTACAATTATGGCTTCCACTCAGTCTTGGTTGCGCAGTAGCACTCTGATACAATGAATTTTAAATAATTCATATATTCTAGCGGGGCAAATGTTTACGGACTTTGCCGAAAGATATTGTATCAAAGAAGTTTAATTCCTGTAACATAGTAATATGTTATAAACACATAAATAATAATTTTGTTTTAGTAGTAAAATGGCGAAAATCCAAAATTATGGAAGAAGGTAGAAAACATTCTAGCTTCTTTTTTATGTTATAATTTATAAGTTTGTCATATCTTCCAATAAATTTTTTTCAATTTTTGAGTATGTAAAATCAGTAAATAAAAAGTCACATTTTCCCAATATTTTTTTCTGTAATTTATATGAATTACAATGAGAAGAATGCCCAATCCAAGAATTTATACTTTGTAAAGTGTGAAAGTAATTTAGAGTATTATTTTTATATTTCAAATTCCATTTCTTTATATTACGCTTTATTTTTTTCTTGGAAGAATTTCGTAACAATCTATGAGTATGGAAGATTCTATAACCACAAAAATTAACTCCCATTTTATTTGGAAAATATTTAGACTTACTATTTAATTTCAAATGAAGCTTTTCCTCTAAAAAATTAGAAATAGTATTCTTAATTTCTATACAAGATGCTTTATCAGGTAGTAATAAAATAAAATCATCCATATAGCGTACATATTCATGAATATGTAAAATTCTTTTAACATATTGATCTAGTTCATTTAAATAAATATTTGCAAAATATTGACTTGTATAATTTCCGAATAGGTATACCAATATAATTATCAAAAGGTCTATTTTCAAATAAAATTTTAGAAGAAAAATTTAGTAATGCCTTATCTGAAATATATTTTTTTAAGATATTGAATAATATAATACTATCAATACTATTAAAATATTTCATTATATCACATTTCAAAATATAATAATCAGGAAAAATTTTTCTATATTTTCTCATCATATTTTGAATAGATGTAACAGCAAAATGAGTACCTTTATCAGGTAAACATGCAAAAGAAGTATTAATAAATTTAGGAAGAATATATGGTTTTATAAATTCTTCTACATACCATTGGTGAACTACCCTATCACGATAAGGTAGAGATTGAATAATTCTCTCTTTAGGTTCATAAACCTTAAAAGAGTGATATTTACCTACTCTATAAGTATTATTTTTTATAGAGTTAATTAAGTTTATAATATTACTTTCGAGATTTAAGTCAAAGTTTAATACCTCATTTTTATAGAACTTATTTTTTCTAGCTCTATTGTGAGCTTCAACAAATTTTTTAAAGGTTAAGCTTTTATAAAATACATTTTTTATCTTTTTTGGCACGAATTTATCCAACCTCCTAACATATTACAAATATCAGTCAATAAAGCACTCCATGCTGAATAATTTTTATCAGTTATATATTTATATCTATAAGAAAGACGTACATGAACCTTTAATAAACTTAAACAAATATCTAATTCTTTTAAATATTTAAGTTTATCAGGAATAGAATAAGATTTTATCGCATACATAAGCATTCTTAAGCCAGAATATAAAGAGCGTTTTATTTCTTCAACAAGTGTGAATTTTTCTGCTTTAGGATATTTTCTAACAATATCATTTGTATAATATATTAGATTCATATATTTTTGATAAATTAGTAAATTATTATTTGTTTTACTCATTTGCCACCTCCTAATAATTTATTAGTCTTTTCCTTAATTTTTTCGATAAAGGCAAATGCTTCAGATACAGATAAATTATATAAATCTATTTCTTCTATTTGTTTTAATAAACTTAAAACCTGTTCATTTTCTAAATATACAGCTACATCAGAAACAGTATCTTTATCAACAATTTTAAATTCTTTTTCTAGTTCATTTAGCATTAAATAATATTTATCAAAACTAGAACAAGGAAAACCACATTTTACAGCTTGAGAATTCAAATCTACAAGCTTTAAATTAAAATTATGTGAGAGAAATCTAGCGTCATCTTCAATAGCTAAATAAAAAGCGCCATTTTTAAATAGATATAGAATATCTGAATTTTGTTTTTTTAAATTATTATAAGTATTTAATAGTTTACTCATCTAATCCCTCCTTAATATTTTTTATAGCTCAAATAAAAATATCACCTCCTATATAAATAGAGAAAAAGACAAAATAAGTATAATAAATAATGATAAAAAAAGTAAAAAAAGTTACAAAAAAATAAAAAAAGAAATTTTGTCAATTTTATATAAAGTATCCATTACTTGATAAAAATATAGCAGAATTCATTTTTTTATGTTATAATAAAAAAAGTTAATATAAAATAAAGAAGGGAGATTAGAACAGATTTAAATATGTTCTATAATAAGTATGAACGGAATAATAATCATAAATAAGCCAAAAGGATACACATCACATGACATAGTATATAAAATAAAAAAATTATCAAATGAAAAAGTAGGACATACAGGAACATTAGACCCTATGGCACAAGGAGTATTACCGATATTAATAGGAAAAGCAACACAATGTTCAAAATATTTAATAAACCATGACAAAACATATAAAGTAGAATTAGAATTAGGAAAGCAAACAGATACTGCAGATATAGAAGGAAAAATAATAAAAGAAGAAGCAGTTACAAAGGAAATATTAGAGGAAAAAAATGTAGAAAAAACATTAAAATCAATGTTAGGAAAACAAAATCAAATTCCACCAATATATTCAGCAATAAAAGTAAATGGAAAAAAATTATATGAATATGCAAGAAAAGGACAAGTACCTGAAGAAATAAAAGCAAGAGAGATAGAAATATATGAGATAGACTTAAATAGAATAGATGAAGATAAAAATATAATAGAATTTACTGTAAAATGTAGTAAAGGAACATATATAAGAAGTTTATGTGAAGATATCGCAAAAAAATTAGGAACAATAGGATATATGAAAAATCTAATAAGAATAACAGCCGGAGAATTTACTATAGAAAATAGCATAGAAATAGAAGAGTTAGAAAGTTCAGAAAATCCCCAAAAAATATTAGAGAAGAATTTAATTTCAATAGAAGAATTCTTTAAAGAAAAAGAAAAGATAGAATTAAATGAAAAAAGATTAAGATTATTTCTAAATGGAGTAATAACAATAGAAGAGAAAAAAGATGATATATACAGAATATACTCTAATAATGAATTTATAGGAATAGGAATAGTAAAAGATTTAAAGTTAAAAAGAGATATAATAATTTGATAATCTAGTAATTTTAATAGAAACAATCTTTTATATAACGTCAAAAAAGAATCAAATTTAAAATATAAAAATCATAATAATAAAACACCTTACATATAGTTAAATAAGTGAGGTGTTTTATTATGTTCTATATCCAAGAAAATGACAAGCCTACAATAGTAGAAAAAATAATAAGAAAAATAAATGTAGAAAGAAATAAAATAATAATACCAATAAATGAAACAACAAATGAAAAAGTGCAAGAAAAACTAGCAAGAAAAACAATAAAATTAATAAAAAAGAGTAATAGTAAAAAAATCATAATTAGTAAAAAAATTCAGAATTATGAAAGTTTTATAAAAATATTAGAAAAAGAAGATTTAAAAATAGTAGATGGAAAATGGTTATATAAAATGTTAATTCCAGAAATAACAGATTACATATTAGAAAAAGAAAATTTAAAAAAAGAGGAAACAAGTATACATATACTAGTTAATAATGAAACAGATATAGCAATTCAAAATATAAAGAAATTTTCAACAGAATTTAAAGCAATTACAATAATAACAAATCATATAGATAAATTTAAAAGAATAGAAGAAAAAATATATAATGAATTAGGAATAAATATAACTGTGATGAATAACAAGAAAAAAGGCTTATCAAGAGCAAAAATCATAATCAATTATGATTTTCCAAAAGAATTAATAAATCAATATAATATAAATGAAAAAGCAATAATAGTAAATATACAAGGAAAACTAAAAATAAATAAGAAAAGATATGATGGAAAAATAATACAAGGTTATGAAATAATAGATAATACAGAAAATGAATATGATATAGAAAACGAAAAATTTTATACGAGAGAATTTTACGAATCAACCTTTTATTATGAACAACCATATAAATATGTAAGAGAAAAAATAGAAAAGGATAAAATAAAAATTAAAGAGTTATATTTACAAAATGGTAGCTATTAAAAAATTATAAATAATTTAATTATATAATTTTTATAAATAAAAAGAAGATAATTTATCAAACAAATTATTAAGTTTTTCTAAAGATTATAAAAAACTAAAATAAAGATTGAAATTTAGCCTTTTTTAGATAATACATGAATAAAAGATATTTTTCAAAAAAGCTTTATTTTTTTTACAAAATATAATATAATATGGTTGTCTCAAAATAAATGGCAAGGAGGTAGAAAAATGCCAGATAGTAAAAAAAATGAAAGTAAAGAAAGAACAAAAACAAGCAAAAATAAAAATGTTAAAAAAAGAAAAGAAAATAATAATTCAGAACAAGAAGAACTTAAGAATAAGAAAAATAAAAGGACTAAAAATGGCAAGAAAACCAAATGGTCTGAAAGACATCCAAAGTTATCTATAATGTTAAAAATATTTATAGTATTATTTTTATTAATATGTGTAATAGGAGCAGGAATAGTAGCGGCAATATTCTTTGGCTTATTTGGAGATGACTTTAAAATAAGTAAAGATGAACTTATAATAGGAGTAGCAAATTCAGTTGTCGTAGATCAAAACGGAGAAGTTATCGCCAATTTAAGTAGTGATGAAAAAAGGAAAGTAATAACATTAGATGAGATGTCACCTTATTTACCTAAAGCATATATAGCAATAGAAGATAAAAGATTTTATGAACACCATGGAGTAGATATTAGGAGAACAGCAGGAGCCATATTTAACACAATATTCAGAGGAAGTTCATCATATGGAGGAAGTACAATAACACAGCAATTAGTTAAAAATATTACTCAAGATGATGAATCAACAGGACTTGCAGGAATTATGCGTAAAGTAAGAGAATGGGCAAAAGCATATCAGGTTGAAAGAATGATATCAAAAGACCAAATTCTAGAACTATATTTAAATATTCTATTTGTAGGAGGAGATAATCTTCACGGAGTAGAATTAGGAGCACAATATTATTTTGGAAAGAGCGCAAAAGATTTGGATTTAGCTCAATGTGCATTTTTAGCGGGAATAAATAGTTCACCAAATACATATAATCCATATGATACAAGTAAAGACCAAGAAAAAGTAAAAGAATTAATAAGAAATAAAACTCTAACAGTTTTAGCAGAAATGAAAGACCAAGGATATATAACAGATGAAAATGAATATAATGCAGCAGTAGCAGAAGTAGAAGCAGGGCTTGTATTTACAAAAGGAGAGGTAGCAACAGGAGGATCATATTCATACCATACATCAGCAGCAGTAAATCAAGTTGTAGAACAAGTTATGGAAGAAAGAGGAGTATCAAGAGAATTTGCTGAAAAATATGTATATAGTAGTGGACTAACAATATACTCAACAGTAGACCAAAGTATACAAGCAAGAGTTGAAGAAGAATTCAAACAAACAAAATATCAATTTGCTGGAGTAGATAAAAATAAAGATGGAACACTAAAAAATGATCATACACAAGCAGGTATGGCAATCATAGACCAAAAAACAGGATATGTAGTAGCAATAGGAGGAGAGCTAGGAGAAGACCAAAGTGCAACTGGATGGAATAGAGCAACACAAATGGTAAGACAAACAGGTTCATCAATGAAACCAATAGCAGATGTAGCGCCAGCTTTACAAGAAAAAATAATAACAGCTTCTACAGTATATGATGATGTTCTAACAGATTTTAATGGATATAAGCCAAAAAATGATGGAAATAGATTTAAAGGTTTAATTGGAATAAGAGAATTTATAGGTAGATCACAAAACGTACCAGCAGTAAAAATTATGAGAGAATTGACACCAAATAAATCAATAGATTACTTAAGAAAAATGGGAATTAGCACAGTATATAAATCAGGAGAAGTAGAAGGAAAAGATGATAGTGTGTTATCACTTGCAATAGGAGGAATTACAGATGGAATAAGTCCATTAGAGATGGCAGGAGCATATGCAACAATAGCAAATGATGGTGTATATATAGAACCAACATTCTATACAAAAGTAACTGATTCAAGTGGAAATGTTGTATTAACACCAAATCAAAAAACTGAAAGAGTATTTACAGAACAAAATGCATATATTACAAGAAGCATTATGGAAGAACCAGTAACAGCATCATATGGAACAGCAACATATTGTAAGATTCAAGGAATGGAAACATGTGCAAAAACAGGAACAACAGATGATAACTGTGATAGATGGTTATGTGGATTTACACCATATTACACAGCAGCATGTTGGTTTGGATATGATAATAATGAAGAAGTAAGAAAAAATGTAAATGGAAGAAATCCAGCAGGACAAATATGGAGTAGCATAATGAAAGATATTCATAAAGATTTAGAAAATGCAAACTTCAATAAACCAAGTGGAATAGTAGAAAGAACAGTATGTAGAGTAACAGGATGTCTAGCAACATCAAGCTGTACAGATAAATATACAGAAATCTTTACAGAAGATAATTTACCAGAAACATGTGAAGGACATGGAATCCAAAAAATATGTACAGAAACAGGAAAATTAGCAACAGAATATTGTCCATCAAGAAATGAAAGTTATGGTGGAGTAGTTCCAAAAGAACAATTAGATCTATGGAAACCAGTAGGAAATGCATCTTCAACAGGAAAAGAAAGAATAACAGAAGTATGTACAGTTCATACAAAACCAGAAGAGTCAACTAATACAAGCAATACAACAAATACAAGTAATACAACAAACAATGCAGGAAACTCAAATACATCAAATAGTACAGGAAACACATCTGGAGGTAACAACACGACAGGAAATAATACAACAGGAAATAATACAACAGATAATAGTGTAACACCACCAAATGGAACTGATGATGAAAACACAACAGGAAATAATACAGGAGGAAATAATGTATCAGGTGAATAAAATAAGTAAAAAATTCACACAAAAAAAGAATAAATAAAAAATTTAATACTGATATTTATAAAACAAACCGCTATTAAATATTAAGACTAATACTAATAGCGGTTTACCACAATAAAAAGGAGTGATAAAATGGATATATATTTAACAAATACACTCACAAAGAAAAAAGATATATTTAAACCATTAAAAGAAAAAGAGGTATCAATGTACTCATGTGGACCAACAGTATATAAAGATGCAACAATTGGAAATATGAGAACAAATATATTTCAAGATGTATTAAGAAGAATGTTAGAATATAATGGATACAAAGTAAAACAAGTAATGAATATTACAGATGTAGGTCATCTTGTATCAGACGGAGATGAAGGAGAAGACAAGATGGTCAAATCAGCAAAAGAAGAACATAAAACACCAAAAGAAATAGCAGAACATTATACAAAATTATTTTTTGACGATTTAAAAGATTTAAATATAGAAATGCCAGAAATAATATGCAAGGCTACAGACTATATACAAGAAATGCTAGAATATGTAGAAAAATTAGTAGAAAAGGGATATGCATATGAAACTTCAACAGCAATATATTTCGATGTATCAAAACTAGATGAATATGGAATATTATCAGGAATAAATTTAGAAGAACAAAAATCAGGTGCAAGAATAGAAGTTGACCCAGAAAAAAAGAATCCATATGATTTTGCATTATGGATTAAAGCACCAGAAAATCACCTAATGAAATGGGATAGTCCATGGGGACCAAGTTACCCAGGATGGCATATAGAATGTTCAGCAATGTCAAGAAAACATCTAGGAGAAGAATTTGACATACATACAGGAGGAATAGACCTAATTCCAACACATCATGAAAACGAGATAGCACAAAGTAAAGGGTTAACAGGAAAAATCCCAGCAAGATACTGGATACATGGAGAATATCTACTAATAGATGGTGGTAAAATGTCAAAGAGTCTAGGAAATGTATACTTATTAAAAGATATAAAAGAAAAAGGCTATGACCCATTAGTATATAAACTATTTTGCTATACAGCAAGCTACAGAAACAAACTAAACTTTACATGGGAAGGAATAGAATCAACATCAAAAGCATTAGAAAGAATGAGAATAGGATATAAAACACATAAAAATGGAACAGACAAAATAGAAGCTCAAGATAAAGAAAACTTAAAACAAATAGAAGAAAACTTCCACAAAGCAATAAATGATGATATGAATATGACACTAGCAGTAAGCTATGTATGGGAAGCAATAAAATATCCAAAAAAATTAAAAGAAGTATCAGAATTACTAGAAAAAATGGATACAGTATTAGGAATAGAAATTAATAAAGAAATAAATTCAAATAAACAAGAAAACATGGAACAAGATATACCAGAAGAGATAAAAGACTTAATAGAACAAAGACAAAAAGCAAGAGAAGAAAAAAATTGGCAAGAATCAGACAGAATAAGAGATTTAATAAAAGAAAAAGGATATTTAGTAAAAGATACTAAAGAGGGAATGAAAATTGAGAAAGGATGATAAAAATGGCAATATTATTACCAGGAGGAGCAGGATATATAGGAAGTCATACAGCAATAGAATTATTAAATGCGGGAAAAGAAATAATCATTATAGATAATTTTTCAAATAGTAAACCAGAAGTATTAGAAAAAATAAAAGAAATAACTGGTAAAGATTTTAAATTTTATGAGATAGACTATTTGAACAGAAAAAAATTAGAAAAAGTATTTGAAGAAAATGAAATAGAAGCAGTTTTAAATTTTGCAGGATATAAAGCAGTGGGAGAATCAGTAAAAAAACCAATAGAATATTATACAAATAATATATCAGGAGCATTAGTACTTCTAGATACAATGAAAAAGTATAATGTAAAAAAATTCATATTCAGTTCATCAGCAACAGTATATGGAGAACCAGAAAAAGTTCCAATTACAGAAGAATTTAAAACAGGAGGAACAACTAATCCATATGGTACAACAAAACTATTTATAGAGCAAATATTAAAAGATATCTATAAATCAGATAATAGCTGGGATATATGCATTTTAAGATATTTTAACCCAGTAGGAGCACATGAAAGCGGATTAATCGGAGAAGAGCCACAAGGAATACCAAATAATTTAATGCCATATATAGTAAGAGTAGCAGCTGGAAAATTACAAGAATTATCAGTATTTGGAAATGATTATCCAACTCCAGATGGTACAGGTGTTAGGGATTATATTCATGTTGTGGATTTAGCTAAAGGTCATGTTCTAGCATTGAAAAAATTAGATGAAGAAAAACAAGGATTATTTATATATAATCTAGGTACAGGAAAAGGATACAGTGTTTTAGATATGGTTAAAGCATTTGAAAAAGCAACAGGAAAAAATGTACCATATAAAATAGCGCCAAGAAGAGAAGGAGATATTGCAGAATGTTATGCAAATCCTAAAAAAGCAGAGGTAGAATTAGGCTGGAAGGCTGAAAAAACATTGGAAGATATGTGTAGGGATTCGTGGAACTATATTTCGAGACAATAATTTAAAATATATAAAACAAAAATAAAGGAGAGATATCATGGTAGAAATAAAAGAAATAATCGCACAAGAGATTTCTAAAGCAACAGATATAGAGAAAGAAGAAATAAAGAAATACATAGAAATACCAACTAACGAAGAAAATGGAGACTATGCATTCCCATGCTTTAAATTAGCAAAAGCACTAAAAAAAGCTCCACAAATAATAGCAACAGAAATAAAAGAAAAAATCGAAATAGATTCAAATTGGATTCAAAAAATGGAAGTAGTAGGAGGATATATTAACTTCTATATTAATACAAATACACTAGCAAAAGAAGTATTAACAGAAATAGAAAATAAAAAAGAAGAATATGGTTCATCAGAAAAAGGAAAAGGAAAAAATATAATAGTAGAATATTCTTCACCAAATATAGCAAAAGAATTCCATATAGGGCATTTAAGAACAACAGTTATAGGAGCAGCCTTTTATAATATCTATAAATATTTAGGGTACAATACAATTGGAATAAATCATTTAGGAGATTATGGAACACAATTTGGAAAAATGATAGAAGGATATAAAAGATGGGGGACAGAATATAATTTAGAAGAAAACCCAATTGAAGAATTAACAAAGATGTATATAAGAATAAATGATTTATGTAAAGAAGATGAAAAAGTATTAGAAGCATGTAGAGATAATTTTAAAAAACTAGAAGAAGGAGACGAATATTGTACAAAATTATGGAATAAATTTAAAGAATTAAGTTTAAAAGAATTCTATAAAACATATGACATGCTAGGAGTAAAATTTGATTCATTAAATGGAGAATCATTCTATTCAGATAAAATGCCAGAAGTAATACAATTACTTGAAAAATCAGGAAAATTAATAGAATCACAAGGTGCAAAAATAGTTGATTTAGAAGATAAAGGAATAAATACACCATGTATTATAGAAAAAACAAATGGTTCAACAACATATGCAACAAGAGATTTAGCAGCAATCTTATATAGAGCGAGAACATATGATTATGACAAATGTATATATGTAGTAGCATATGAACAAAATCTACACTTTAAACAAGTCTTTGAAGTAGCAAAACTATTAGGCCTAGATAAAAAATATACAGATGGTTTAATTCATATAGCATATGGAATGACAAGAGTAAGCACAGGAAGAATGTCAACAAGAGAAGGAAATGTAGTAAAAGTAAATGAATTATTAAATGAAGCAATCTCAAGAGTAAAAGATATAATAGAAGAAAAAAATCCTAATATGGAAAATAAAGAAGAAAATGCAAGAAAAATAGGAATAGGTGCAGTTATATATAATAACTTATGCACAACACTAATAAAAGACCAAATCTTCGACTGGAACACAGTTCTAAACTTCAATGGAGAAACAGGACCATATATACAATATATATATGTACGTACAAAAAGTGTATTAGAAAAAGCAGGATATAATCCAAGCATAAATGAAATAGATATAGCAAAATTACAAGATAAAGAAAGTAAAAAAATAATAAAAACACTATATAATTTTGAAAATACATTAGAGACAGTAATAGAGAAAAATGAAACATCAATACTTGCAAGATATTTAATAGAACTAGCACAAAGTTATAGTAATTTTTACAATGAAAATAAAATTCTAGGAGAAGAAAAAGACATTCAAGATGCACGTATATATTTAACATATGCTGTAGGAAATGTATTAAAAATAGGAGCAAAACTTTTAGGAATAGAAATGCCAGATAAAATGTAAACAGAAGGAAAATTTTTCTCAACATAAAAAAATATATAATAAAAAATATATAATAAAATATAATATAATAAATAACCATAAAATTTAAAAACAAACCAACTTGTAGTAACTACAGGTTGGTTTGTTTTTCTATAAATAAGAAACCAACTATAAATGTAAAAAAACATACAATATTATTACAATTATATTACATTTTTCAAAAAATATTGAGTAAAAAAAATATTATTGATATAATTTGGATATATTAAAATACGAAGGAGGAATCGTTATGTTAAAATCAAACGTTGGATGGAGTACAAATGTAGATAGTTATACACAAGGAAAGGAGTCTGCAGCAAAGGCTGTTGTGGATTTAGTCCAAACAAAAGTAGCGTTTCTATATACATCAGTAGATTGCGATGTAGAAAAAGTTTTAGAAGGAGCAAAATCTGAACTAGGTACAGCACCTATAATTGGATGTACATCAAGTGCAGGAATAATAGTACCAGATGGATTTATATCATCAGACCATGGATTTACAGGAATTCTTGCATTAGGAGATCCAGAAATGGAAGTTGGAGTAGCAAGTTCTACAAGAGGAGAAGATCCAAGAGAAACAGGAAGAAAAGTAGCAATGGAAGCTATGAAAAATGCAGGAAGAACAGATGCACCAGCTTATTTCTATATGGTTGCATCACCAGCAGAAGAAGAATTTTATATCAAAGGTATAGAAGATGTTATAGGACGTGTTCCAGTTTTTGGAGGAAGTGCAGCAGACAATACAGTAGAAGGAAAATGGAGTATATATACAAATGATAAAGTATTTAGTGATGGAGTTGCAGTAGCATTTTTCTATACAGATAAAAAGATGGCAAATGTTTATACAGGAGCATATCATGAAACAACAAATTCAGGTGTTATTACAAAAATAAAAGGAAATAGAACATTAGTAGAAATCGATGGAGTTTCTGCTCAAAGAAAATATGCTTCATGGACAGGTAAAAAAGCAAAAGATTTAGAAGGAGATAACTTACTTGTAACAACAATTACAGCACCACTAGGAGTAAAAGATAGATTAGGAGATTTAATAGCAATTCGTCATCCTATGTATGGAAATAAAGATGGTTCTATGAACATAGGAGCAAATTTAGCTGTAAATACAGCAGT
The DNA here is from genome assembly GCA_944388695.1 of uncultured Clostridia bacterium. GTDB lineage: Bacteria > Bacillota > Clostridia > TANB77 > CAG-508 > CAG-269. Next base: position 24,742 of record CALXJT010000011.1, on the reverse strand, counting down.
TATTCAAATGGAAGCAACAGTTGATGAATTAATAAATTCAACAGGAAAAACATTAAAAGAAACAAATAAAATGTTAGGAGAAGAAGTAGGAGCATATCTACTTGTTCACTGTGGAGGAAGAAGATTAGGAATAGGAGATAGAATAGATGAAGTTGCAAAACAATTAAAGAAAGAAGCAAACGGAGTTCCATTTATGACAATTTTCACATTTGGTGAATATGGAGTAAAAGACCATGGAGCTAATACAACAGGAGGATTAATGCTTTCATTCACAGCATTTGCTAAATGAAGAGAAGGGGAAAAACCACAAACTCAAGAAAATAAATATAAATGCACATTAGAAACATATTATAACAAAGGAGAAAAAAATCAAGTTATGGTATGTAAAAATGTAGTGAAAAAGGAGGAAGCAAGTATGAAAAACTTAATTGGTTATGAATGGAAAGATGCATCAGATGGTGCAGTAATAGAAGTAGTAAATCCTGCTACTCAAGAATTAATAGATACTGTACCAAATGTTACAGAAGAAGATGTAGATGAAGCAGTAAAAGTAGCGATGCAAGAACAAAAAAAATGGGAAAAAGTATCAATATATGATAGAGCAGAAATCTTATATAAATTTGTTGATTTAGTAGAAGAAAATAAAGAAAGACTAGCAACATTATTATCAAACGAAACAGGAAAACCAATAAAAGAAGCAAGAGGAGAAATTGCAAATGTACGTATTGGAGTAAGAGGATTTGTTGAAAAAGCAAAGCATATGTATGGAGATAGTATCCCAGCTGGAACAGAAGCAGGGCAAGAAACAACAATGCAAATAACCAAAAGATATCCAATAGGAGTAATTGCAGCAATAATTCCATTTAACTTCCCAAGTGATTTATTCTGTCAAAAAGTACCACCAGCATTAATGATGGGAAATAGTATAATTGTAAAACCATCAAACTATAACCCATTAACATTAATAGAATATGTAAAATTAATGATAGAAGCTGGAGTACCAGCAGGATGTATTCAAATATTAACAGGAGATGGACCAAAAGCAGGTCAAGCATTAGCAAGACATCCAGGAGTTCATTTAGTTTCATTAACAGGAGGAACAGCTGCAGGAATCCAAACAATGGGAACAGCATCTAAAAATTTAACACATGTAATGTTAGAATTAGGTGGTAATGATGCATTCATCTTTTTAGAGGATGGAGATATGGATTTAGCAGTTAAAGAAACTATTTGGGGTAGATTATATAATGGAGGACAAGTTTGCTGTGCAAGTAAACGTTTCTTAATTCATAATTCAAGAAAACAAGAATTTATAGATAGAATGAAAGAAGTTATAGCAAACTTAAAAGTTGGAGACCCAATGGACGAAAATACAGATATGGGACCAATGATTAATATAAATGCAGCAAAAAGAATAGAAGAGCAAGTTAATCAAATGGTATCAGAAGGAGCAACTATAGTTTGTGGAGGAAGAAGAGAAGACGCATATTATTATCCAACAGTATTAGATAATGTAACAAAAGATATGGAAGTTGCAAAAGATATGGAAATATTCGGACCAGTAATCTCTGTTATAGGATTTGATGATGTAGAAGAAACAATAGAAATAGCAAACCAATCTTCATATGGATTATGTGGATGTGTTATTTCTAAAGATTATTCAAGAGCAATGAAAATAGCAGATAGATTAGAATGTGGAGGAGCAGTAGTAAATGGAGCAAGCTTCTATCGTTCATTCGAAATGCCATTTGGAGGATGGAAACATTCAGGAATAGGAAATGAAGGAGTATCTTCAACACTACAAGAAATGTCAAGACTAAAGACAATAGTATTAAAAAATATATTATAAAATAAATAAGTAAAAGAGGGATATACAATTACATTGTATACCTTCTTGCTGTGAAAAGGAATGTGATAGATATGAAGAAAAAAACTTTAATAATAACAATTGTAAGTATTGTTGTAGCCTTAATAGTAATAGGATTGTTAGTATACTTTTTCGCCATCCGTAATAATGACAAAGTTTCAAGAATAACAGAAACATATAATGAATTATCAGGAAAAGAAAATTATACATTTATTAGAAAAATCGATGATGAAAATATAGTAACAAACATAAAAAAAGGAGATAGAGCATATAAGGAGGAAATTTCACAAGGGATTAAGGGTTCATTAACGTATTATGACGGAAATACCTATTTTATGAATGATTCAATAAAAGAATATTACGAATATCAAAACAATGATTATATTTATACAGAAATAGTTAATAACTTTTTAAGAGCAAAAGATTTAGAATATACAGAGGGAAAAGAAGAAATAAATGGAAAAAAATACACCTATGAAGAAGTTTCTGGATATCAAGACTTTTTAATAGATCCATCATTATATGCACAAGATATAAATCAAGCAAAAACAAGATTTTACTACAAAGGAGATGACTTAAAATATATAAAAACAATAATAGGAGACAAAGAGGAATTACTAGAAATAAGTATAGAATATACAGCTGATTCAGGGGTATATGAAGTTCCATCAGATTATACTAATGGAGAAACAGATATACAAGAATAATATAATTACTTTGAAAAATTAAATTTTTATATTAAAATTTTAAAATATAATTAAAATATAAATAGGAGGAATTTAGCAATGGCAATTAAATTTGTTTTAAACGAAACATCATATTTTGGAGAGAAAGCAAGAGATGTTTTACCAGAAGAAATTAGAAAAAGAAATTTTAAAAAAGTATTTTTAGTAAGTGATAAATCACTAGTAGAAGCAGGAGTTACTGGAAAAGTAGAAGAAATTTTAAGAGATGCAAATATAGAATATGCATTATATGATGAAATAAAACCAAATCCAACAATACAAAATGTTACAGATGGTGTTTCAGCATGTAAAAATTCAGGTGCTGATGTAATTGTAGCAGTAGGAGGAGGTTCAAGTATTGATACAGCAAAAGGAATATCAATAGTAATGACAAACCCAGATAGAGCAGATGTAAAATCACTAAATGGAGCATCTAATACAGTTAACCGTGGAATGCCAATTATAGCAATGCCAACTACAGCAGGAACAGCAGCAGAAGTAACAATAAACTATGTTATAACAGATGAAGAAAGAAAAATAAAAATGGTATGTGTTGACCCAAATGATATTCCAATAGTAGCAATAGTAGATTCAGAATTAATGGCATCAATGCCAAAATCACTTGCTGCAGCAACAGGAATGGATGCTTTAACACATGCAATAGAAGGATATATCACACAAGCACATAATGAAATATCAGATATGTTCCATTTAAAAGCAATAAAAATGATATTTGAGAACCTAGAAAAAGCAGTTAATGAAAAAGATAAAAAAGCAATTAATATCATGGGAATGGCACAATATATAGCAGGAATGGGATTCTCAAATGTTGGACTTGGAATTTGCCACTCAATGGCACATCAATTAGGTGCTGTATATGATACACCACATGGAATTGCAAATGCAATGTTATTACCAACAGTATTAGAATATAATGGTGAAGTATGTTATGAAAGATATATAGATATATTACAAACATTAGGATATCCAGCAGAAAAATATACAAAAGAAGAATTAATCAAAACTTTAGTTGAAAGAGTAAGAGATTTAGGTGAAGCTGTTGGAATTACACAAACAATTTCAGACTATGGAGCAAAATTAGAAGATTTACCAATGCTAGCAGACAAAGCTATGGAAGATCCTTGCAAACCAGGAAATCCAAGAGAGACTTCAAAAGAAGATTTCATAGCATTATATAAAAAAGCAATGTAAAATAAAACACCCAAGCATTTTTAAATACTTGGGTGCTTTTAAATATAATCAAATTATTAGAAATAATAATTTGATTAGGGGTAAAAGCTTTGGTCAACGAGTAACAAATTTCCAATATCATCTCTTATAAATGTTATATGCAAAATAATATTGGCCACCACTGACTTGAGATAAAATATAATGATAAAAAAAGGAGGAGAAAAAAATGAAAAAATTTAAAATAATTTTAATTGTAATTCTAATTTTAGTAGTACTATACCTAGCATTCTTTCTACACAATTTTATAAAAATACAAAATGTCTTAAATACAGCAAAAGAAAACAATAATAATGCTGAAAGTGTAAGCTATTCTATCGAGTCATACGAAAATAAAAATAGTGATAACAAACACACAGTAAAAGTTTTACAAAAAGATTCAAGACTATTAGAACAATATGTTGACCAAGGAGGATATTATATTTGGCAAAATCTTTCTACAGGAGAAGAAATTTATTATAATACAGATAATAACGAAGCAAATGAAAAACAAAAAACAGAATACGAAAATGTTTCATTAAATATTCCAAGTATTGACTCTGAATATTTAGGTGACTTTAATAAATTTACATACTCACTTACTCATTGGGTAAGCAATGAAGAAGTTTCTGATAAAGAATGTATCAAGCTTTCTACAAACGAAGGAGACTTTTGGATAGAAAAAGACACAGGTTATATAGTAAAAATAGAGAATAATGATTTCGTGCAAGAATATAAAAACATAGAAATTAATACAGTTACAGATGAAGAAATTGCAAAACCAGAACTTTCAAATTTTACTATTGTTGAATAGATAAATAAAAAACAAAAAGTTGAAAAAAGTATCTTTATCAACTTTTTGTTTTTTATAATATTATATAAATTATATAAAATATAAAGATAATATAATATAAAATCAAAATATAATAAATAAATTAATTAATAATAAATAAATAAACTAATTAATTAATTTATTTATCATTATCTTTTTTTAAGGAATTAAATTTCTCATATGCATCAGGAAAATGTTTTTTCAAATTCACTGGTTTTAATGAAGAATCAGTAAAACAATGTTTAGTTTCACCACTTAACACTTGAACACCAGTATTTTTTTCGACAATATTATATCCCATTGTTAATCTAACACCATTAAATTCTTTAACAAATGTTTCTATTAAAATAACATCATTAAAAGTGACATGATGCTTAAATTTACAATCAACACCTAATACAGGAATCATTATGCCAGTTTCTTCTAATAGAGAATAAGGTAAAGACACTTTATCTAAAAATTCACATCTTGCCTCTTCAAGGAATCTAATATAATTAGAATGATGAACTATTCCCATTCTATCTGTTTCATAATAATTAATTTTTCTTTCATAAATATAATTCATAAGTGATAATACCTCCTATTCGTGATTTCATAAGTTGAATAATTAATTATATAAAGTATTTCTATTATAATACTAGAAATATATTTACACAAGTGATATAATTACAAAAAATAAAAATATTAACAACTCTGGAGGAAAAAATGAAAAAGATAAATGGAATAATTATGCAATATTTTGAATGGTATTTAGATTGTAAACAAAATTTATGGAATAATATAGCTCAAAATGCACAAGAATTATCAGACATAGGAATTACAGCTTTATGGCTTCCACCAGCATATAAAGGAATAGGAGGAAAAGATGAAGTTGGCTATGGAGTTTATGACTTATATGATTTAGGAGAATTTGACCAAAAAGGAACTATTAAAACAAAATACGGTTCAAAACAAGAATATATAGATTGTATTACAGCCTTAAATCAAGCAGGGATTGAAGCATATGCTGATATTGTATTAAATCATAAGATGGGAGCAGATATGTTACAAACTATTCCTGCTACAAAAGTTGATTGGGGTAATCATAACATAGAAGTTTCAAAACAAGAAAACATAAAAGTTGCTACCAAATTTACTTTTCCTGGAAGAAAAGGTAAATATTCAGATTTTGATTGGAATTGGACACATTTTGATGGAATTGATTATAATAATGAAACAGGTGAACATGCAATTTTTAAATTTAAAGATAAAGATTGGAGTAATGCTGTTGATGAGGAATTTGGAAATTATGACTATTTAATGGGAGCAGATATTGATTTTAAAAATCCAGAAGTTATCGAAGAATGTATATCATGGGGGAAATGGTATGTAGAAACAACAGGAATAGATGGATTTAGATTAGATGCTGTTAAACATATAAGTGCAGACTTTTATAAAAATTGGGTAAAAGAAGTTAGAAAAGTTTGTGATGAAGAATTATTTGCTGTTGGAGAATATTGGTCAGGAGATGTTTCAAAATTACATAGATATATTACAGAAACAGAGGGCCAAATATCATTATTTGATGTACCACTACATTATAATTTATATAATGCTTCAAGAGATCCTAATTTTAATATGTCACAAATATTTGAACATACTTTAGTAAAAGAAAATCCATGTAAAGCAGTTACTTTTGTGGATAATCATGATACACAACCTGGTCAGAGCTTACAAAGTTTTGTAGAAGAATGGTTTAAACAAATAGCATATAGTTTAATACTATTAAGAAGCGACGGATATCCATGTGTTTTTTATGGGGATTTTTATGGTATACCACATGATAATGTAAAACCTGTAAAAGATTTGGAAACAATAATATCTTTAAGAAAAGAAAAAGCTTATGGTGCACAACATGACTATTTTGACGATTCACACTGCATAGGTTGGACATTAGAAGGAGATGATGCACATATATCTTCTGGACTTGCAGTTATTTTAACTAATTCATCAAGTACAAATAAAAGAATGTATGTAGGTGAAATACATAGTAATGAGAAATTTATTGATGCATTGGGAAATTCAAATAATGAAGTCATTATAGATGAACAAGGATATGGAATATTTCCAGTAAATGAAAAATCTGTATCAATATGGGTAAGTGCATAGAACGATCAATATTTTTTCTAGCAAAATAAAAAGCATAAATAGAAATATAATAAAAAGATAGAGAGTAAATAGAGAAAGGAGAGATTTATGAATAGAACAAAATTAAAAGATAGAGTTTTACCTGTTTACTCTAAAGGTGAAGAAGTATTTAATATGACATCACATATTGTAGGAGCAGTATTAGGAATTGTAGCAACAGTATTATGTGTAGTATTTGCTGCAATACATCATAATGGATATGGGGTAGTAGCAGGAGCAATTTATGGAGTTACAATGATTTTACTATATACAATGTCAAGTATTTATCATGGACTTAGTCCTAAAAGATATTCAAAAAAAGTCTTTCAAGTACTAGACCATTGTTCAATATTTTTATTAATAGCAGGTTCATACACACCTTTTGCACTATGTAGTTTTAGAGAATATAATACTGCTTTAGGATGGACAATTTTTGGTGTTATATGGTTTATAGCAATTATAGGAATAATATTGAATTCAATAGATATAAAAAAATTTAAAGTTTTTTCTATGATATGTTATCTAGGAATGGGATGGTGTATATTATTCACTATAAATCTATTACCAAAACTACTTGGAAATGCTGGATTAGCATTGCTAGCAGCAGGAGGAGTAGCATATACTGTAGGAGCAATTTTATATGGTGTGGGTAAAAAGCATAAATGGATGCATTCAATCTTTCATATGTTTATACTTCTTGGAAGTATTTTACAATTTTTATGTATATTACTATATGTAGTATAAGGTTTATAGATATATCCATAAAATCTAAATATAAATATAAGGAATAAAAAATGAAAAAGAAAATTAATTTTATAATAGGAATATTTTTTACAATAATCATGATATTTAATTCAGTAAAAGCAGATGATGTGATAGAGAAAAAAACTTATAACCTAGAAGATGCAGGAATTAATATAAGTATCGATTCAAATATGTTTGAGATTATAACAGGATTAGAAAACAATGATGAAAAATTAGATTTTATAACTTCCAAAGAAGAATATTTAGCGAGTTACAAAAGTAGTGGAATATTATTAGATGCAGTAGATAGCCTGGAATCAGATAGAACAAAAGAAGTATTAGTGATTCAAAATAAAAATATGGCATATAGAGATATTCCAGACCTTAATAAATTAACAGAAGATGATTTAAAACAATATTATGAAAAATTCATAGAGTCTGTAAAAGAACAGGCTGGAACTACAAGTATAGAAATAGTATCAGATGAATTATATAAAACAGAAAACGGAAATGTATATTTTCACATAATATCTAGTGGAAAGACAGAAGATGAAGAAACAATGAATTTATCAACATATTACACAGTAATGAACCAAAGATTAATTACTATTGGTATAAGATATTTCAATATAGATGTAGATTCTGCAAATGATGCAAAAATATTAGAGAATATAACATTTAAAGAACTTCCTAGAGAAGATACCTCACAGGAAATATTGGAAAAGACAGCTATAGCAGTAATTGTAACTTTAATTATAATAGGAATAGCATTTTTTATAATAAGAAGAAGAGATAGTAAACAAATAGATAAAAATTTGAAAGATAAAGAAATAAAAAGATTTAGTAAATTTGGTGGGATTTTAGGAATATTTTGGCTTATCAATCTTTATCAAATAGTTTTAAGAATATTGGATATAAGAAATGTTTTATTATTAGAAAATTTAGAAGAATATAAAGTATTAATTACTTTACATAGTGTATTAGTGATTATTTTAAATGCTTATATAGTTTATATATTATTAAGGAAAAATAAAAGTACACCAGGTAAAGCTAGAAGAGCAACAATTATATCTTTAATAGTAACATTAGTATTTACAATTTTGAGGATGATTGCAGGAGCAATTAGTAATAATGATTTATATACATCAGAATATTATATGGGAGAAGTTTCATTTATGATATCAACAGCTATGTATACATTATTATGGACTATTTATCTAACAGTATCACAAAGAGTAAAAATATATTATAAGATTAATGAGACAATAGAAAATATAGATATAAGAAAAAGTTTTGAGAATTTTAAAGAAAAAGTTAATGAAAAGATAAAAAATAGAAAAGAAAAGTCTAAAAATAGAAAAGAAAAGTCTAAAAATAGAAAAGAAAAGTCTAAAAATAGAAAAGAAGAGTCTAAAAATAAAAAAGAAAAAATGTAAAAAAAGGGGCAAAATATGGTAAAAGAAATATTGCAAAAAAATTATAAATGGATAATAGTATTATTATGTTCAATAATATTATTGGCGATATTACAGAATATATATAGGGCAGAACAAATAGAATGGGATATTAGTGTATATAAAAATATTACTATGAATATGAGAACAGATTTCTTAACAGGATTTTTTAAAGTAATAACAGTATTTGGAGGAGCATATGTTTTAATAGCAATAGGAATATTATCATTAATAGTTCTAAAGGATAAAAAAATAGGATTATGCATAAATATTAATTTAATTATTAGTGCAGTATTAAATGTTATTTTAAAGCTTTTTGTTCAAAGACCAAGACCAGAAGGGTATAGGTTAATAGATGAAACAGGATATAGTTTTCCATCAGGACATTCAATGGTGAGTATGGCTTTTTATGGATTGATAATTTATATTATATGGAAAAAAGTTAAGAATAAGAATTTGAAATATGCATCTTGTGGCATTCTGGGATTACTAATTTTGTTGATTGGTTTTAGTAGAGTATATTTAGGAGTACATTATGCAAGTGATGTAATTGGAGGATTTGCAATTTCTTTAATTTATCTGATTTTAATAACTAATGTAATTAGAAGTTATTTGAAATTAGAGAAGAGTAAAAAAATACAGATAAGTGGGAAGAGGTCTATGGTAAATAGGAATCATATTAAGTTTAATAAAAAGAAGAAAAGATTTATTAATAGTTTTAAATATGCAGGTGAAGGTTTGAAAGAGGCTTTTCAAACAGAACAAAATTTAAAGATTCATTTTATTATTATGGTTATTGTGATAATAGCTGGTTTTGTTTATAAAATTAGTGCGACTGAATGGATTGCTTGTATAATTTTATTTGGTTTGGTTATTTCTTTAGAGTTGGTTAATACTGCGATTGAGGCAACTGTGGATATTGCTATGCCAGAAAGGAATCCTAAAGCGAAGCTTGCTAAAGATGTTGCGGCTGGGGCGGTGCTTGTTTCTGCTATAATGGCTGCGGTCGTAGGTCTTATTATATTTTTGCCTAAAATCTAAAAAAAATATCAAAAAACGATAATAAAGTATTGACAAATGATAAAAATAGGTATAAACTATTCTTGAAATTTAGGGAGGTAGTTTATGAAGAAAATTGTATTTGGAAGTTTATTTTTTAGTGTTTTACATTCAATATTATTTTGGAATCAAGAATTGGGAATTTCAATGGTAATATTTGTGGGTGGTTTAAGCTTCTATTTTTATAAGATTTTGGCTGAAAGTAATAAGATTAAAAATAAAAAGGCTCTTTTTTGGTTAATTCCAATTTTGTTTTTGAGTAGTTCGTATTTTATTTTTAATAATGAATTATTTAGAATTTTGAATGGTTTTGTGATACCAGTGTTATTTATTGTGATGTTGATAGAATTAGAGGAAAAAGAGATTCAAGCAAAGGGATTTTTTTGGAATATTTTAGGATGTTTTATTAGACCGATAAATAAAATAGGTGAAGCATTAGATAAGATAAGAGAAAAGAGAGAAGAGATAACAGGGGAGTTACAAGGTTGGGAAAAGATAAAGTTGTTTTTTAAATCTGTATTAATTATATTGCCTGTAATAATAGTTGTTTTATTATTGTTAAGCTCTGCGGATGAATCTTTTGCTAGTATATTTGATGGAATTGGAGATTTTATAAGTGGAATTTTGTGGAATGGCAATTTTATAGATTTTTTTATAAGAATTTTAATACTTGTAATTGTTTTATTTTATATTTTATCATTTTCATATCAATTAGTAACAGAGAAGTGTTTACAACAAGAGACTAAAGATATTGAAGAATTTTCTATGTGGACTGAAGAAGAAAAGAGAAAAATGGTGGAAGATGAAAAAAGAAAAGGGAATTTTACAAGTAAATTATTACTGATTTCACTAAATTTAATATATTTAGTATTTGTTTTGGTACAAATTAAGAACTTTATTTTAACAACAAAAAATATTGATGAAAATTTTGGATATTCATCATATGCAAGACAAGGATTTTTTCAATTAATGGTAGTTTCATTAATTAACTTTTTAGTACTTTTAAAATTAAGGATAACAAAAAATAGAAATAGGAAAGATAAAAAATTAAAGGTGTTAGGAATCTTTTTATTGGTATTTACAATTTGTCTAGATTTAATTGCTGGAATGAGAATGTTTTTATATGAACAAGAATATGGTTATACATATTTAAGATTATTGGTATATTTTGTGCTTATAACAGAGATAATTATTACAATTCCAATATTTATAAGCCTATCTGGAAAGAAAATAAATGTATTTAGAAGTATTTTAATTATTATATCTGTAACATATGTAGGGTTGAATTTTATAAATATAGATAATTTAATTGCAAGAAATAATATAAATAGATATTTAAAAGATCCAGAAAATGTTGATTTAGATATGTCATATATATTATATTCAACAGGCATTGATGCAACTAAACAAAAGGTAAGGGTACTTTCTTTGGGAACAAGTAATTTATCTGTAGAGGCAAAAGAGAAGTTGAAAAATGACCAAGATATGACAAGAAATTATTTAGAAATCCAAAAAGAATATATTAAGAATAAGGATAGTAGCATATTCGAATTTAATTTATCTGAATTTAGGGCAGAAAATCTTTTAGATAATTTAAAGTAATTATAAACTAAAAAGGAGAATAGTTATGGAGAAGGAAAAAGTAAAAAAAATAAGTAAAATAATAAAATTTATATTTATAATCTTATGTGTTTTATGTATTATTGGAATTGTAGCATTTCCAATAATAACGATAAATAATAATGGATATGTAAAAATATTGGAATCAAATATTAATTTATTAATAACAAATCTTATAATATATATTACAAGTATACCTGCATTATTACTATTAATAGAATTTGTTAAATTATTTTCAAAATTAGAGAAGAATGAAATATTTAATCAGAATAATATAAAATATTTAAAAAGAAGTAGTATATATGGATATATAATAGGAGCATTGTATATATTAGGATTTATAACATTTACAATAATGATTATTCAAAACCAAGGAGTAGGTTTAGGTTTGTTTAGTATTGTAGATTTCTTTATATTAGTTATAGCAATAATATTTATAATAATAGGTACAGGATTAAAATTTTTATCTAAAATATATAAAGAAGCTGTTGAAAATAAAGAAGAAAACGACTTAACTATATAAAAATATTACAATAAAAAACAATAAATAAGTTTAATTATTAAATAAGGAGGCAAAATTATATATGTCAATTATTGTTAATTTAGATGTAATGATGGCAAAAAGAAAAATAAGTTCTTTAGAACTTTCTGAAAAAATAGGGATAACACCAGCAAATTTATCAATATTAAAAAATAATAGAGGAAAAGCTATACGTTTTTCTACATTAGATGCAATATGTGAAGCTTTAGAATGCACACCTGGAGATATATTAGAATATAAAAATAATTAGGAGAAATATTGTGAAAAAAACAGTAATAAATATGGATGAATTAGAAAAAGGAATAAGTATAAAAGAAGATATATTGTATTCAGAAAATAATAATGAAGAAGTTTACAAAAAGCTATATGAAAAAATTGAAGAATTTGATATAATAGCTAAAAATATAGATTTTACAAAATCAGTATTCCTAAAATGTAATTGCCAAAACTCTAAATTCTATCAATGTAGTTTTACAGATACTTTATTTGAAGATTGTGATTTCTCAAATGTAGATTTCGGACAAGCGAGTTTCTTAAGAGTTAGCTTTAAAAATTGTAAAATGATGGGTAGTAAGTTTCCAGATACAATAATATATGATAGTGAAATTATAGAATCGAATTTAATGTATTCAAACTTTTCAGATATGAAATGGAAAAATTTGAATATAGAAGAGAGTAATTTTGAGGTATCAAGCATAACAAATGGAAGTATACGAAATTGTAAGTTCGATAATGTAAATTTTCAGAAGTCTCAATTTTTTCAAACAAGTTTACAAAAATTAGATTTTAGAACATGTAATATAGATGGAATTACAGTTGATGTAAAAGATTTAAGAGGTATGATTGTAAATGAATGGCAAGCAATCGAACTTTCAAAATTATTAGGAATAATAGTAAAATAGAAAATGTTCATAAATTATATAATTTCAATCAAAAGGATATTATTATAGTTTATGATAAAGGGAAGGATGAGGAATATGAAGAAAAAAGTAGTACCAATTATAATAATAGCTATTATAATTATTATTGCTATTGTGGGAGTAATAGTATATGTAAATATGCCAAAAGAAAAGCCAGAAGATGTTGTAAATGAATACTTCTCTAAAATAAATGACAAAAAATATGAAGAATTATATTCATATATATCAACAGATTCAAAAAGTAATATTTCAGAAGAAGATTTTATATCAAGAAATAAGAATATATATGAAGGAATTGATGCAGTAAAAATAGAAGTAAGTTTAGGAGAAAGTTCAAAAGAAGATGGAAAAATAGTTATACCATATACAGAAAAAATGGGAACTTCTGCAGGAAATGTGGAATTTGAGAATAAAATAAAACTTGTAAAAGAAGATAAAGAATATAAAATTGAATGGAGTTCAGCATTAATTTTTCCAGAGTTAAGAGATACAGATAAGGTAAGAGTTTCAACTTTAGAAAGTTCAAGAGGAGAAATATTAGACAGAAATGGAGAAAAACTTGCAGAAAATGGAACAATCTCATCAATAGGAATTGTTCCAGGAAAATTAGAAGAAAACAAAGAGAGTTCTATTCAGCAAATTTCTGAATTAACAGGAGTAAGTGTTGAATATATAAATGAACAACTATCAGCATCATGGGCAAAAGATGATACATTTGTACCAATAAAAAAAGTTTCAGATACACAAACAGATTTAAAAAATCAATTATTACAAATACCAGGTGTACAAATTAATAAAGTAAATGCAAGAGTATATCCACTAGGAAAAGAAGCGGCTCATTTAATAGGTTATGTGCAAACAATAAATGCAGAAGAATTAGAAGAAAATGCTGGAAAAGGATATAGTGCAACAAGTGTTATAGGAAAAGCAGGACTAGAACAAGCTTTTGAAGAAAGATTAAGAGGAATAGATGGAACAGAAATCTATATACAAGATGAAGAAGGAAATAAATTAAAAACAATAGCTAAACAAGAGAAAAAGGATGGAGAAACTATACAATTAACAATAGATAGTAGCTTACAAAAAGAACTATATGAACAAATGCAAAATGATAAAGGGTTATTTGTTGTAATGAATCCAGAAACAGGTGAATTACTAGCAGCAGTTAGCACACCAACATATGATTCAAACTCATTTGTAGTAGGGCTAACAAATGATGAATGGAATGCATTAAATAATGATGAAGCAAAACCATTGTTTAATAGATTTATACAAACTTATTGTCCAGGTTCAACATTTAAACCAATAACAGCAGCCATAGGACTTACAACAGGAAAATTAACTCCAGATACAACATTCCAATATTCAGGAAAGAGTTGGCAAAAAGATGCAAGCTGGGGAGATTATCAAATAACAACATTAACAGGATATAGTGGAGCAAAAAATATAGCAAATGCACTTTTATATTCAGATAATATTTTCTTTGCACAAGCAGTATTACAAATAGGGAAAGAAACAATGCAAGATAATTTAAAAAATATTGGATTTGGAGAAACTTTAGACTTTCCATTAACTTTAAAATCATCACAATATAGTTCACAAGATGAAATATCAACAGAAATTAAATTAGCAGACACAGGATATGGTCAAGGAGATTTACTTGTAAACCCAATACACATGGCTTCAATATATTCAGCATTTGCAAATGGAGGAAATATGGTAAAACCATATGTTGAATATAATGAAGGAAAAACAGAATATTATAAAGAAAATGCATTTACTAAAGAAGCAGCAGATGAAATAAAAAATGATTTAATTCAATTAGTAGAAGGACCAAACGCAACAGCAGGTGATATGAGAGTATCAGGATTAACAATAGCTGGAAAAACAGGAACAGCAGAATTAAAAACATCTAGAGAAGACACAGAAAGTGGAACACTTGGATGGTTTGACTGCTTTACAGTTGGAAGAGAACAAGGTGATTTACTATTTGTAGGAATGGTGGAAAATGTTCAAAATAATAGTGATGGCGGAAGTCATTATATAATCCAAAAAATAAAATCAGTTTTACAATAAATTTTAACTTGAAGAAATGAATAGAAAATTTTAAGTTGGGAACAGACTCATTTTTATTGAATAAATATTTTCTTGAAAAATGAGTCTGTTCCCAATTTGCAACTTAATTTTCAATTTTAGCTTTTTTTATTCAAATTCTTAAATAAATTCTTAAATAAAGTTCTTGACATAAATAAAGCAGAATGGTAAACTTGTTATATGATAGATACTATAAACATTGAATAAAATAATTTAATGGAGGTATTATTATGGGAAGAAATTGTCGGCCTTACGTAGATATCATGGCAATGCACGAAGGAGTTACTGGATCATGTGTTCCTGTAATAGTGAAATTTCCGGATAGAGAAACAATACGGTTTGTTGTAGACTGTGGATTATTCCAAGAAGAGGAATATGATAAGTTAAATTATACACTACCGTTCAATGCGGAAAATTTTGATTTTTGCTTGATTACACATGTTCATGTAGATCATATTGGAAGATTACCATTTATGGTTCAAAAAGGTTTTAGAGGACCTATCTATGCAACAGAAACTACATGTAAATTACTCCCAATAGCATTAGATGATAGTTTAAAAGTATTAACATCAGTGTCTAAAAGAAAAAACGTCAAGAGTTTATACACAGAAACTAATGTTAATGATACGACATCAATGTTAAACCCATGTAACTTTAATGAGACTATTGAGGTTAATGAAAATGTAAAAATCACATTTCTTGATAATGGGCATCTTGCAGGAGCTGCACTTATACTTGTTCAGATTACTTATCCGGAATATGAAGACATCAATTTACTGTTTACAGGAGACTATAATAATAAAAATATGTTTTTTAATGTTAATCCTATTCCAGACTGGATTTTAGACTTACCATTAATCATAATACAAGAATCGACATATGGAGATATGGAATCTACTGAAGTCCAGAAATGTTTTAGAAGAAACATAAAAGAATGTATAAGTAATGGTGGAACAGTAATAGCACCGGTATTTTCATTAGGAAGGTCACAAGAAATTCTATATGAGTTAAAAATGATGCAAGAACATGAACTTGACGTTAAAATTCCAATTTATCTTGATGGAAAATTGGCAATAAAGTATACGAACTTATATATTAAAGATGGCCTTGACATTAAGAAAGAAATGAGAGATTTCTTACCACAAAACCTAACATTTGTAGATAAAGCGAGTAGAAGAGGAATTTTGGAAGATGTGAATAGAAAGATTATTCTTACTACTTCCGGAATGGGCTCATATGGACCAGCACAGACATATATACCAGAATATATATCCAGGAAAAATGCTTTAATACAATTTACAGGTTACACAGCCGAAGGAACAATGGGAAGCCGGTTGAAAAATGCAAAATTTGGAGATATGGTGGAAGTAGGAGGACTAATAACAAGAAAAATAGCAGATGTAGAATATACAACAGAATATTCTGCACATGCAAAAGCTGATGAAATGATTGAATTTTTAAAACAGTTCAATAATTTAAAGCTAGTTTTAGTAAATCATGGGGAGCCAGAGGTAAAAAATACATTTGCAATGAGAATTGCAGATGAAGTAAAAACCAAAAAAGTTGGATTACTTGGAAGAGAATATTTCTTTAGAGTAAATTCATTTGGTTTAGAAAAGACATTGTCGACAAAATTTAAGTAATAATTCCTTGTATCTTATAAGATACAGAAAGGAAAAATGAACTTTAGAGAGCACCACTCTAAAGTTCATTTTTATTTTATAAAAAATCAAAATTTATCCTAATTTATACGGATTTTTCCATATACAATAAGAAAAGTAAGATATAAAACATATAAAAATGGCATTTATGAGTTATACTATAAATGTTTAATACTTTTTATATTTGCTTAAATAAAAGAATATATAAAATTCACAAAAAGTTCACAAAATAATTTTGAAAAAAGTATTGACTTAAAGCTAACTCCAAGTGATATATATGATTTGTACAAATCTAAATTAAAATAACAAAAAATATAATATAGAAGGGAAAGATGAAAAATGGAAAAATCAAAAGTTTATTTTACAAAAGAAATTACACCAGATAGTTTAATTAAAATATATGAAGCTCTAGGAAGAGATTTAAAAGGAAAGGTAGCAGTTAAACTATCAACAGGAGAAGCAGGAGGACATTATTATTTAAATCCAAATCTAATAAAAGATTTAGTTCATAAAGTTAATGGAACGATTGTAGAATGTAATACTGCATATAATGGAAAAAGAAACACAACAAAAGACCATTGGGAAACAATTAAAGACCATGGATTTATGGAGATTGCAAAAGTAGATATTATGGATGAAGAAGGAGATATGCCAATACCAGTAGAAAATGGTTTTCATTTAAAAGAAGACTATGTAGGAAATCATTTAAAAAAATATGACTCAATGTTAGTTTTATCACATTTTAAAGGTCATGCAATGGGAGGATTTGGAGGAGCACTTAAGAATATTTCTATTGGTATAGGTTCTTCAAACGGAAAGACTTGGATTCATACTGCAGGAAAAACAAAAAATCCAGCAGAGTTATGGGATAATTTACCAGAACAAGATCATTTTTTGGAATCAATGGCAGATGCATGTAAAGGAGTAATTAACTATATTGGTCAAGAAAATATGTTATACATTAATGTTGCAAACAATTTATCAGTAGATTGTGATTGTGATTCAAATCCACATGCACCAGAGATGGCAGATTTAGGAATATTTGCATCAGTAGATCCAGTAGCATTAGATCAAGCATGTTATGATGCAGTAATTAATTCAGAAGATGAAGGAAAGAAAGCATTAATAGAAAGAATGAATTCAAAACATGGTATTCACACAGTAGAAGCTGCATATGAATTAGGACTTGGAAATAGAGAATATGAAATAGTTAATATTTAAAAAGATTAATTTAAGATGATATATAAATCTTTAAAATAATATGATTTATCTGGAAAAGATATCATTGTAGCAAGTTCAAATGCAGGATAGATAGGATATTACTTTAAAGATTATAAAACATTATTTCTGAATTCAAATATAAAAGGAGAACTTGACTTATTATTTTTGGCTGAAACAGGAAAAAGAGATGAAATGATAAAATCAAAAAAAACATAGATAGATGGATAGAAAAATTATAAAGAGAGGATGGATAAGAATGAATAAAAAAGTAATTATAGGAATTATTATAGTATTAATATGTATAGCTATAGGATGTATATTATTTTTTACACTAAATAATAATCAAGAAAGTCAAAATCAAACAGCAAATATAAATGAAGAAAACAGCACAACAGGAACAAATGAAAGCCAAGAAGAAGCTACAGAAACACCTGAAACAAATGAAACACCTGAAACAAATACAGAAACAGAAACTGGCAAAACACTAGTAGTTTACTTTTCAGCACAAAATCACACAGAAGCTGTTGCAGAAAAAATAGCACAAAATTTAAATGCGGATATTTTTGAAATAACACCAGAAGAAGAATACACATCTGATGATTTAAATTGGAATGATGAAAATTCAAGAGTATCAAGAGAACATGAAGATGAGTCATTAAGAAATGTAGCATTAGTATCTACAACAGTTGAAAATTGGGATAGTTATGATACAGTAATAATAGGATATCCAATCTGGTGGGGAATTGCAGCATGGCCCGTAGATACTTTTGTTGAAGCAAACGATTTTACTGGAAAAACAGTTATTCCATTTTGTACATCATCATCATCAGGTTTAGGACAAAGTGGAGAACTATTAGCAGAGAAAGCAAATGGAGGAGAATGGTTAGAAGGATATCGTTTTAGTTCTAATCCATCAGATTCTGATATAAATGAATGGACAGATAGCTTAAAACAATAGGAATAGTTTAAAAGATAATTAAATAAAAATAATTTAAAAAATAATTAAATAAAAAGAAGAAGCACAAATAACTATTATGAAGTTATTTGTGCTTCTTCTTTATTATATATTAGTATAAAAAATCCACAAAGTAGAGCATTAATTAATAAAATATTACAATTTATAACAATAAAGGAAAAAATTTCTTGAATCAAAAAACAAACAAATGTTTACATTAATAATAGATGATGTTATAATAAATTTAAAGTTATAATTTGGAGAGTGAAAAAATGCAAAAATATTATTTATGTATAGATTTAAAAACATTTTATGCTTCTGTTGAGTGTGTAGAAAGAAAATTAGACCCATTTAACACAAATCTAGTAGTAGCAGATCCAACGAGGGGGAAAGGGGCAATTTGTTTAGCCATATCTCCAAAAATGAAAATGTTAGGCGTAAAAAACAGATGTAGAATTTTTGAAATCCCTCCAACAATAAAATATATTATTGCAATGCCAAGAATGAAAAAATATATAGAATATTCAGCAAATATATATGCCATTTATTTAAAATATTTTTCTAAAGAAGACATACATGTATATTCAATAGATGAAGCTTTTATGGATGTTACAAACTATCTAAAGCTATATAAAGTAAATCCAATACAGCTTGCACAAATAATTATAAAAGATATATTTAAAACTTATGGAATAACAGGGACAGCAGGAATTGGAACAAATATGTATTTAGCAAAAATTGCATTAGATATAACAGCAAAACACAATCCTAATAATATAGGTTATCTAGACGAAGAAAAATATAAAAAAGAATTATGGCATCATAAACCACTTTCAGACTTTTGGCAAATAGGAAAAGGAATAGAAAAAAGATTAAATAAAATGAGAATTTTTGATATGTATGATATTGCACATAAAGATCCAAAAAAGTTATATAAAGAATTCGGAATAAATGCAGAATATTTAATAGACCATTCTTGGGGAAAAGAAAGCTGTACTATTGCAGACATAAAAACATATACACCAAAAACAAATTCTATAACTAATAGTCAAGTATTATTTGAAGATTATCCATTTGAAAAAGCAAGATTAGTATTAAAAGAAATGATAGAATTAGGAAGCTTAAGATTAATAGAAAATAATTTATTAACAAACAGTATTGGATTATATATAGGATATTCTAAAGATATTATTAAATCAACAGGAGGAACGAGAAAATTAATTAATTACACAAATGTATATTCAGAACTATTAAAAGAATTTCTAAATATATATGATAAAACTACAAATAGAAACATAGCAATTAGAAGAATAGGTATAAATTTTTCAAATACAATAAAAACAGAAAATGTACAATTAAGCTTATTCACAAATCAGGAAAAAATCGACCAAGAAAGAAAATTAGAACTCACAATTTGCAATATAAAAAGCAAAATGGGAAAAAATGCAATTATAAGAGGGATGAATTTAGAAGAAGGTGCAACAACAATAGTTAGAAATAAATTAATAGGAGGTCATAATAGTGGTGAATAAAGTGGCAAGAGCAAAACAATTTCTTCCTTTTGATGCATTAAAAGGATTTCAAGAAGCATTAAGGGAAAAAGAAATAGAATATGAAGAAAAAAGAGAATTATCAGAAGAAGTTTTAATTGAATTAAATAATAAATTTAATCAAATAGAAAAAGAAAGTTATGTGGAAATAAAATATTATAAAAATGGAAGATATAATAAAATTAAAGGAATAGTGACAAAAATTGATTATATAAAAAAGAGAATTCAAATTAATAAAAATTATAATATAAATATTTGTGACATTATAAGTATTTTAATATAATTTAACAAATTATGATAAAATTTTGTGCTTTTTTTATATTTATGTTAAAATATAATTAGCAGTTAAAATAAAAAAGGAGAATTATCATATGGAAGATTTATATTTTGAAAAAGAATTAATAAATAAAGGAAAAGAGCAGGTTGAAGAAACACTAGAATTTAATACACGAGATTTTAAATTACCTGCAGGAGACGAGATTTCTAGAATCACTGCAATAGTATATCAGGATTTTGACGATATATTATATAGATATTATGATAAAAAAAGCGAAAATAAAAAAGAAAGAAATGAAATATATGAAATAGTAGAAAATTTTAAAAAAGAATTAACTAATGATAGAATTATGGAAGCATATAAAAAACACACATTTTCTAAAGAAGAAAAAGATTATATTGATTTAGTAGAAATTTCACATAATTGGAGAAAGGAACATAATTTTGGAATTAATTATAGATATGCAATTATTGATATATTATTAAGAGATAAAATTATTGAATACTTTGGCAAAAAGACATTAGATGAATTAAAAGAAATTATGAAAACAGAGTTTTTAGAAGATTATAGATATAAAGATACAATAAATCACTATACCCAATTATTTTCAGAGAAGCCCTTTGGAAATGATATTTCTAAAGGGCTTGAAGAAAATATAAAAAAAGATGCAATTCATTGGGCAAACGAAAAAATTAATTGTGGAGGATATGCATTGAAAATTGATGTATGGTTAAATGCCACAAATCAAGAAAATTTTAGCCAAAGTATCTCTTCCATACTAAATAGATTTCCATTTGTTAGATTATTAGGAGATAAGCCACTTAAAGATGATGAATATTTAGTAATATATAGAGCACCAGAAGGAAAAAATACAGGTCATCATTTCATTAGAGTCGATAGTGATTCTACAATTAGAGAAAAAGATGGTAATAATGAACCTAGAATATTTGAAAGCTGGGGAAATTTAGAGGAATGCCCAGAAGCGATATTTGCAGTAAAGAAAGAACATGAAATGTTTGGATATGATTTTTTGAAAGTAAATCATAATTATGAAAAAGGACTAGATTTTGAGGAAACAATAAACAAATCAATTAGAGAAAGACATAATTCATTTTCTTATCATAACCACAATTTTTCGCTAAAAAAATCAAAAGAAGATGAAATATTTGCTATAGATGAAAATGGTCAAATTGTAGCTGATATAATTGTAGATGAAAGTGAATGTTTAGTTGAAGCAAGAGAGGAGAAAAGAGATTACATCGAAAACACATCAGGGTTTGAAAAACCTATAATAAAAGATGGAAAACTTATTAACTTCGAAGAATTTAAAAAAGAGAAAACAAAAACAGACAACTCTGATGGGAGATAAAAAATATATATTATTATAAAAAGAAATCGAGCTCATTTAAAGGTAAGTTCGATTTCTTTTTATTTACTAGATAATTTGCTAATAATCACTTACTATAATTAATTATTAATGTTAAAAAAATTAAAATCAAAAATAATATTAAATTAATTACATCCACAATTGTTATTCATATAAAACTTCTTTTCAGAAAGTTTATCTTGAACACCACGAAGTGCCTCGCCGAATCTTTGGAAGTGAACAATTTCTCTTTCTCTTAAATAACGAAGAGGATCTACAACATCAGGATTATCACGACATAAATCAATTAATTTTTCATAGGTTGCTCTGGCTTTTTGTTCAGCTGCCAAATCTTCTTGTAAGTTTGCAATAGGATCACCTTTACAAGCTAATACTGATGCAGAAAAAGGAAATCCAGAAGCAGCTTGAGGGTATACATCTACACCATGTGGTGTGTGTTTGTTATCTATCCTAAAAAGAAATTTTTTAGGTAACTATTCATTTTGTATTTTCCATATATTGTATTTAGAAATATGGGAGTTATTGAAATTTTCAAAGGTTAATTTTACGACATTTTCTACTACCTTATAAGATGATTGATATTTTAATAAAAATAAGTGTTTTTTTGATATTAAAAACGACAGTTACTTGTGTGGTGGTTAGGTTGGTGATAGCCATATCGCCAACCTAACCGGGTACACTTACGGATTAATTATTAAAAATATTATTTGATTTATTATAGTTTGATTTAGAAAGGGGGATTTATGTGAAAGATTATAAAAAAAATATTGTATTATTTGTTTATAGATTTAAGATTGTATTAAGTACAAATATAAAATATTTATTAGGTAATAAAAAGTATTATCAAGTTATTGTAAAAAGGTTAGTTGATAAAGGCTATTTAAGAAGATATAAAACTAAGTATCTAATGTTAGGACAAATAGGTAAAAAATATATTAAAGAATTGGGTTATACATATTCAAAACCATCTTTTAAAAAAGAATATGTAAAAAGAATGACTACTATTAGCCTTTTAGCAAGTCTTTTTATTGGAAAGGGTATAGAATTTATCCCTAGTTTTGAATTAAAAGATTTTACTTGTTTTAGAACACAATCAAGACCATTTATCGGTAGCATAAAATTTAATGGAAATGATTACTTAATATATTATATTTCAAAGAAAAGTAGTAAAAGATTTTGCAATTCCATTATTTATAATTTTCAAAAAGAACAAAAATATAAACAAGCTATTTTATTTATTGAAGATATAAATATGATAGATATAAAAGATTATGCCTTTGGTTCAAATCAATTTATTATTTTTTCATATCCTTTTGAAAACTTGATATATTTATTTAGAGAACAATTTAAAATAGATTATAGAAAGATTTTAGATAAATTTGGATATACAAATTCTTTTATTAGTAAGTGGTTCTTTTGTGATTATGAAACTCAAAATAAACAATTTATCACATTTTTGCCGTTTATTGATTGTGAAAAGATTTATAAGTTAATGACTTTTTGTAGAGAAAATAAAAAATATATAGGAAATTTGCATATAGTTTGTTCAAAGAATGTAGCAAATATTTTGAATAAATATTTTTCAGTTTTAAAGATAAGTATTGTTGATTTTGAAAAATATATAAAAGAGTTTAAAATTTATTATAGACAAGAAATAGAGATTCTATTTTAGAACCTCTATTTTAAGAATTATAATTAAGCTACTAATCATTGAAAAACTAATATGCAGTAACATTAAAAATATTTTTTTAGAGAATCAAATTGTTTTAGATTTATAGAAGTTTCTGGTTTATACACTATCTTTGAAAAAGTCAATCCAAACCAATATATTTTTTCACCAAAATCATTTACACGAATTGTAAGTTCAGTAATTTCTCGTTTAAATAGCTTTAATGCTATATCTGCCATTTCTCCATTCAAAACAACAGCTAATCCTAGCTGATCTCCATATGTTTCAGCAATGCACATAGAGCAAGTTATTTTTCCAGAATTAAAATCTATTTTTTGAAGAATATTATACCCATTTTTACTTATTAAAGCTATTGTATACATTTTAGGATGTAAATCTAAAAAATTTGTAACAGAAAATACTATAGTTTCATGATTTTTGTAGGTATTTCCTAATATTACTTCTACAGACATTTTATCTTCCCCTGTATCACTAAAGTAAACTTTCTTAACCTTTTTAAACAAGTCTTTACTAGTTTTTAAATCAAATGAAACGTAAAAATCTGTTTCATCATCTACAATTAATTCTGCATTTTCGTGTTCTTCTAATATATTTAAAGTTTTTAACTCCTCTAATAATTTTTTTTCTAATGTTTTCTTGATAATGAATCTCCGTAACTTTTTTAACATAATTTTATCCTCCTAACTTAACAACTTCGTTTATTAGTTACATCTATATGAACTGGATATTACCAGATAAATTTATGATAATAG
>CALXJT010000010.1 GCA_944388695.1 uncultured Clostridia bacterium | reverse complement strand
TTCTGATTGATTTTTGTATCTCACTATTCAATTAGTTCGAATAGATTCGTTATTGGTGGGCAGGGATGGATTCGAACCATCGTACTCAAATGAGAACAGATTTACAGTCTGCCGCCTTTAGCCACTCGGCCACCTACCCATTTTTCTCGTCACTCCAGTGACATTTGTTATTATAATGCCTTTCCATACTTTTGTCAATACTTTTTCTTAAATTTTTCAAATTTTCATTTTCAAAAATTGCATTTAACTTTTCAATTTACCATTTTCAAAAATTCAAATTTCTATACACTATTCAGTACATTAAAAAATTAAATTTTAAAATCATAATAAGATAAAATCAAATTAACAAATCCTAATATTTTAAACATATTAACAATAAAAAACATATTTCTAGTATATCATAATAAAGATTATAGGCAAAACTACTTAAAGTTTTGCCCATTGCTTTTTTAATAATTTTCACCTTTTCCTTCTGGAAGTGCTGGATAATCTAATACTACTCTAATCTTCATAACAAATCTTATAGCTCTAACAACTTTACTATTTTTAATTCTTTGCCATAAAGAAGGTTTCTTTTCAAATGTTGTTGCTGCAACATATTGTTCTTGTGCTTCATTAACACTTGGTGTTTCTACTTTTGTATTTTCTACTTCTTTATCTTGAACATTTGTATTAACCTTAACAGCTGAAACTTTTGCTTTCTCTTTTCTAGAAACTTTTTCAGCAACTATTGGCTCTTGAACAGGTTGTTCTACAACTTCTTGTGGTTCTTCTATAGGTGTTGGAATTGATTTTAATGCATCTGCAACTTCTATACCTATATAACTTAAAGCTTTTGAACGATCCTCTATTCTTTCCATATCTATTTCTATATGTAAATTAGATTCCAAATTATTTATTCTAGCATGGATTAATTTCATAGCATCTTGATAATTTTGAGATTTTTGACCTTTAGATTTTCCTATGATATTTAATGTCTCTATAATATCTTCTGGAAAATCATTTTCTGCTGATTTTACTTGATCTTTCCAATCTTTCTCTTTATTATCTACAACCTCTAATAGTTCTTTTAATTGTCCTGCTAATGATATATTTTCTTCTCTTTGTCTAATTAATTCTTCTATTTTCTTTGTATTTTCTTCGAATTGATTTGTAGCAAATTCAACTAACCCGTAAGCTGCTTTATACACACTACTAGGAAAATTTTTCTTTTTAGGATATTCGTTTAAATATGTTTTTATAGATTCTACTAAATCTTTAAAATATGTATCCTCTTCTAATTGTACAATTTGCTTTTTACTCTTTGGATTTATTAATTTTTGTACTTTATCTATATTTGATAATATTTTCTCTTCCGTGATTACCATTCTCACGTTTACTATGCCAGTTTTAGACAATGTAAACTACCTCCTTATCCTACGCGAATTGCTTTTTCGTATTTCAATTACAATTATACATTAATAAACAAAAAACTACAATAGAATTGCAGTTTTTTTTGTTTACATTTTCGTTACAGAATTGTAACATTTTTGTAACATTTTAGCTATATATGTTACAAAATTATTATATTATTTTTCATCTATAATTTTTAAATCATTTTTTACAATATAGTCTTTATCTCCTCATGTCTTTTAATTTTTTGAGTTGTTGTTTTTATTAAATCTTTATCTGTTACAATAATATCTCTAATATATTTATATGGTGGCATTTGTTTATTTATTTTCTTTACTTCAGAGAATAAAGTTTCTCTAATTTTTTCTTCTCCCTCTACACCATATTCCTCTTTCATTATTGCCTCATCATATACAAGTTTTGCACAAATTTTATAATCACCATCATCTTCTAGCTTTCCATAAACAAAACTTTCTTTAACTCCTTCAATCTTATTAATTAATGTTTCTAATTCTTCTGGATAAATATTTTTTCCATTCTTTAGAACAATTACAAATTTCTTTCTACCAGTTATATAAATATAACCATCTTTATCAATCTTTGCCAAATCTCCTGTATGTAGCCATCCATCAGGTTCTATAGTTTCTTTTGTAGCTTCTTCATTTTGATAGTATCCAAGCATTACAGTTGGTCCTTTTACCAATAATTCCCCTATTCCTTCTTCATTTGGCTCATCTATCTTTACATCCAAACTAGGAAAAGCTTTTCCAATTGAACCTAATCTTTGATATTTATCATCTTCTGCAGCAACTACAGGTGAAGTTTCTGTTAATCCATATCCTTGATATATTGTAAATCCTAAATCTAAAAATCCTTTTTCATATTCTGGGTCTAGAGCTGCACCACCTGCAACCATTAATCTTAAATTAGATCCAACAGCTTCATGAATTTCTTTAAAAAGTTTTTGTCTCTTATCTATACCAATTTTTCTCAAGAAATTGCTAATTTTTATACCTTTCTCTACCTTCTCCCACTTTCCTTGCTTTTGAATTGTTTTTTGTACTTTTCTATACATTCCTTCAAAAAGTGCTGGTACAGAAATCATTGCACTTATTCCAAATTCTTTTATATTATCTCCTATATGACGTATTCCATCACAAAAAGCAATTGAACATCCTGCAGAAATTGGATATAAGAATCCTACTGTTGATTCAAATGTATGATGTAATGGTAAAAATGATAACATTCTATCTTCTGGAACTAATTTTATAACAGATGCTATATCATATAAATTACTTATTATATTTTTATGAGAAAGCATAACAGCTTTTGACACTGCTGTAGTTCCTGAAGTAAATAACATTATTGACATTTTTTCACGATCAATTTCAGCATCTAAAAATTCTCTATTTCCATTTTCTAATAATGCTTTACCTTCTTCTAATAAATTATTTAAAGAATAATAATCATCTGTATTTTCTTTTTCTGTCATAGAAATAAAATATTTTATATTTGTATTTCCTTTACTTTTTATTTCTTGCATTATATCATTATATTTTGAAGTATAAAAAATTGCATCTACTTCTGAACGAAGAATTAAACTTTCTATTTCATTACTTGGTAATGCTTTATCTAATGGAACAACTACTCCTGTTCCTGTAACAACTGCTAAATAACAAACACCCCATTCATAGCAATTTTCACCTATAACTGCTATTCTCTTATCTTTTAATCCCATGTCTATTAATTTTGTTCCTAGCTGATTAATCTGTTCTCTAAATTCTTTATGTGTTATCTCTCTAAATTTTCCTGGTGTTTCTGTTCTGAAAAAATATGCTGGTCTATCACCATATTTTTCTCCTGTTTTTTGTAACATATCTTTAAGATCACTATATTCTTCAACTTTATAAATTGGCTCTCTCATAATCCCCTATCCTTTCTATCTTATTTTATAAATTTACTTGTTCTTTAAGATTTCTATTTCACTAATTTGCTTTTAAACCTTCTATAAGAGTATTTTCAAATTCTTTATATAATTTCATAGTATCTATTTCACCATTTCTCAACTTATAAACTAATGTAGAACCTATTAATCCATAAATTTCTGATGCTATAACTTTTGTATTTCCTTCTTTTATCTCTTTCTTCGAAATTCCTTCCTGAACTATTTCTTCTATTTTATTTATATATTCATACACATGTTTTTGACATTTCTGATTTCTAGCTTCATTTCCATAAAATTGACTAAGTAAAATAGTAATTAAATCTTCATATTTTGCAACAATTTTTATTTGTATTAATACAATTGCCTTTATTTTATCAATATAATTTGATAACTTGGCAGTTTTAATATCAATACTATTTTGTAGTAACTTCATTCCTTCTTCAATTAAAAAATTAAAAATTTCTTCTTTACTAGAAAAATGATAATATAAAGTTCCCTTTGCTACTCCAACAGTTGCTGTAATCTCCTCTATGCTCGTAGCATCATACCCTTTTTCTGCAAATAATTTCATAGATGTTTCAAAAATTTTTCTTTTCGTTTTATTCATATTTTACATCCTTTCAATACGAATATTTAATGACTATATTATATATTTTATTATATATAATTGCAAGCCTTTTTATGTTATTTGTACAGTATGTTCAAAAAATGGTCAATTGGGGACGGGTCCTCATTAGCCATTATAATTTAAAATTTGAGACTGATAGTCAATTGAGGACAAGTCCAAGCGAGCCATTAAAGTTTAAATGGTAAATGAAATGGTCAATAAGGACCCGTCCCTAATCACCAAAATCACCCATTCCCAATCATCCATTTTTTATCATTCTCGCTCATTTAATCATCTTAAATAAAACTTTCAAAAAAACTTTACATTTTAATAATTTTAATATACAATTACACTAATATTTCAAATGAAAATGGAAATAATAAACTTAAATAAAAATTGGAGGTAAACGAATGAAGAAAAAAAATGAACTATCAGTTAAAGATTTAAAATATTCATGTGATGAAAATATGCTTAATTTTGAAACAACAGAAGAACTAGAATCTATACAATCCGGAATAGGCCAAGATAGAGGTATCAAAGCCCTTGAATTTGGAATTCAAGTTGATGTTAAAGGATATAACCTATACATTGAAGGACCAAGTGGTGTTGGAAAAACTATGTATACTAAAAATTATTTAAACAAAATTTCAGCCAAAAAGAAGGTCCCAAATGACTGGTGTTATATCTATAATTTTGACAATCCAAACGAACCAATCGCTGTTTCTCTACCTGCTGGCCAAGGAAAAGAATTTAAAGACAGTATGGATGGATTTATTAAAGAAATTAAAAAAGATATAAAAAAGACTTTTAATGCTGATGATTTTGAAAAAGAAAAAGCTTTAATAAAACAAGAATATGAAGAAAAACGCACTGCCTTATTAAATAAATTAAATGATGATGCTTTAAAATACAATTTTCAAGTAAAAGCTTCTCAAAATGGTATATACATGATGCCTGTTGTAGATGGAAAAATTGTTGAAGAAGAAGAATTCGATAAATTAGATGAAGCTGTAAAACAAGAATATGAAAACAAATCTACAATTGTTCAAGAACAAATTATGAATGTAATTGGTCAAATTAAAGAAATAGAACGTCAATCTGATAAAAGAATTTCTGAATGGCAATCAAATATCGCTCTTTTAACTGTAAATGTGCATATAAATTTCTTAAAATCTAAATATAAAAGAAATAAAAAAATTAATAAATTTTTAAATGATGTAAAAACAGATGTACTAAAAAATGTATCTTACTTTTTAGAAGAAGATAAATTACAAAATCAATCAAATATGCCAAATCCTAATATGAAGAAACCTGACCCATGTTTAAATTATAGAATAAATCTTTTTGTTGACAATTCAAACAAAGAAGGTGCTCCTGTAATTATGGATTCCAACTATTCATATAATAATATTTTTGGTGTACTTGAATATGAAAATTATTATGGTGCTTTAAAAACTGACCACACAATGTTAAAATCTGGTCTATTACAACAAGCAAATGGTGGATATATAATATTTCAAGCAAAAGACTTACTTTCAAATCCTCTTTGCTATGAATCACTAAAAAAAGCTTTACGTGTAAAAGAAATTGGAATAGAAAATGCAAATGAACAACGTGCCACAATGGCAATGATTTCTTTAAAACCTGAACCAATTCCTCTTAACTTAAAAGTAATTTTAATAGGAAGTAGTAGTATATATCAAACATTACTCTCAATGGATTCTGATTTTAGAAAGTTATTTAAAATAAAAGTAGAATTTGAAGATGATGCTCCTATAAATAAAGAAAACTTAAATAAATTAGCTTGTATTATTCACGGTTTTTGCGAGCACGAAGAATTACCACATCTTGATAAAAAAGCTATGACTCGTTTAATTGAATATGCTTCAAAACTTGCTGGAAGCCACTCAAAAATTTCAACAAGATTTGATGATTTAATACAAATTGTAGGAGAAGCTGCAACATGGGCAAAAATTTCTAGATCAAAAATAGTTACTGAAGAATTTATACAAAAAGCTTTATCAGAACAAGTTAATCGTGTTAAAAAATATGATACAAAATATTTAGAAATGATACAAAATCATTCACTTTTAATTGATACAACAGGTTATGAAGTAGGTACTTTAAATGGATTAACAATAATGACAATAGGTGATTATACTTTCGGAAAACCAGCAAAAATAACAGTTAACACATATACAGGTCAAAATGGAATTGTAAACATAGAAAGAGAAGTTGAAATTTCTGGACCATCACATTCAAAAGGTGTTTTAATTCTAACAGGATATTTAGGAGAAATGTTTGCACAAGATATTCCTTTATGTTTAACTGCAAGCATATGTTTCGAACAATTATATAACGGTGTAGATGGTGATAGTGCTTCTAGTACAGAATTATACGGCTTACTTTCTAGCCTTTCTGGAATACCAATAAACCAAGCTATAGCTGTAACTGGCTCTGTAAATCAAAAAGGTCAAATACAACCTATTGGAGGAGTAAATGAAAAAATAGAAGGATACTTCCAAATTTGCAAAGCTCGTGGTTTGACAGGTGAACATGGTGTAATGATTCCAGTTCAAAATATTGATAACTTACAATTGTCTGATGAAATTATAGACGCCGTTAATAATAAATTATTCCATATTTATTCTGTTTCAACAATAGAAGAAGGAATAGAGGTTTTAACAGGTGTACCAGCAGGAAAAAAAGATTCAAGTGGACATTTCCCAGCAGGTACAGTGAATTATTTAGTATATGAAAAATTAAAAAAATATGCTCAAATTTGTGACGGAAAAAATAAATAAAAAACTCGAACATTGGGGACACTCCATTTTGTTCGGATAGAAAGAAAATTTAATTTTTCTCTATCCGAACGAAATGGAGTGTCCCCAATGTTCACCATTAAAAAATATTTTGCAAAGTCACCTCATATTTCTTCTTTATATGTTCTAATATAAAAACACTTTCATCAATTTTACTAACACTCTCCCCATATTCTCCCGCTTCTATATAACTTTCTATCGCTATCAAACTTGTCTCCACTTTTTCTAATTCTTCATGCTCAATAAAATAAGCCATTATATAATATACTTCATGCCATTTATCTTCTATTAATCTTGTTTTCTCCATAACTTTTCCTGCATCAACATTTTCTATATCTGAAATAACATCATTTCTTAATTCATGTAAATTATCAGAAATTAAAGTAACTGCATCAGATGTATATGATTCTGTAAATATATTTCCAACTATAATCGTAAAAATGATAATTACACAAATTATCAATTCCTTTTTCATTCTAGACTATACCTCTCTTCCCACACCTTAACTTCATATATTTTAATTATCCAACATATCAGATTTCTTATCTGTCTTATCTCTCTTATATTTCCTAAATTTCTTATATTTCTTATCTTTTTAATTTTTTCTATTTTTCTGTTTTTTCTGACAAAATATCTCCCCTTTTCCATCTATTAGCACTATTAATGCATCTTCAGGTCTTACTTTCAATTTGGCTAATTCTCTTTGTAACCATTGATAATTTTTTCCTATTTTCTCTAAATTTTTATACATTACTCTTCCATCAACAACTAAATCATAAGTAATTCCTTCATATTCTGGAATAATATTAAAATCTTCTGGAATTGTATTTCTTTTTTCTGGTTTCTGAATAACTGTAACTTGACCGCTAGTCTCTAATATTGCATATTCAACATCAGCTAAATTCATTACATTATTTCCTCTTAATCTTTCCTGTAACTCATTTATTGTAAATCTTTCTTTTCTTAATGCTTCTTCATCAATTTTTCCTCTATATATTAATATTCTAGGTTTTCCACATATAATTTCTCTCATCTTTATACTTTTGATATTTAATATCGAAATTAATAAATGCATAAGTAATAATCCTAGAATCGGAATAATTCCATTAAATATTGGTATTCCAACGTCAGCCATGGGAATTGTTACTAAATCTGCAATCATTATAGAAATAGCTAGTTCAAATGGTTGTAACTGACCAATTTCTCTTTTTCCCATTAATCTCATTATTATCAAAACAAATATATATAATAAAATCGCTCTAAAAAAAGTAATTAGCATATTTAATTTCATATCCTTTCTATCTTTTTCAATGCCTAATTTTTACTTATTCAATATATTTTTTTATTTTAATTTTTTTAAATAATTAAATATTTAATTATTTGATTACTTAATTACTCAATTCTCTAATTAGTAAATCATTTAATTATTTATTCACTTAATCAGCTAAATTTATTTTAAAAATCTCATATCTACTTTTAAAATTACACAATTTCTATTCTTTATTTTTTACAAATTTTAACTAATTTATACGAATTTTACTGCATAAATGATTTTTTTTAGTTCATAATAAAATTAGACATTAATTTTTTACATTAAAAAAGTCACAAAAGGAGGTAAAATAAAATGTCAAATGCTGAATCAAGCACAAAAAGTACTTCATCTACAGTATGGCAAATAGTTGGTAGATTAATAGGTGCTGCAGTAGTTTTAGCAATTACAGCATTTTTTACACCTGGTTTTTCTATAAATAATATATGGACACTTGCAATTGCAGCAGTTGTTTTAACTGCAATTGATTATTTAGTATCAAGATTTACTGGATTACATGCTAGTCCGTTTGGTAAAGGATTTGTAGGTTTTGCATTAGCTGCAATAACTTTATATGTAACTCAATTTTTCGTAGCTGGTTACTCTATTTCTTGGATGGCTGCTATAATTGGTGCTTTAATTTATGGTGTTGTAGATTATTTCTTACCAGGTAATCAAAGTATGTAGATGTATAGTAATAGCTAATTAAATCAAAGCATAAATAATGACAGAAATAGATTATCTATTTCTGCCATTATTTTTTTCATTTTAACGAAAAAAGTTTTCTCCCCAACTATTGACATTCAACCATCATATTTTTCATTTTATAATTTTTTATTTTCATATATCAAATCAAAATTCAACTTCTTTTTTTACAATATCATTTTTGTTTTTAAAAATACTACTTTCTGGAATAACTCCTCGAACAGAAGACAATGGATAAATATTACTATTTCTACCTATTACTGTCCCAGGATTTAAAACTGAACCACATCCAACTTCGACATAATCCCCTATCATTGCACCAACTTTTTTACGATTTGTTTCTATTTTTTCATCTAAATATTTAATTACAACTAAACTCTTATCTGATTTCACATTAGATGTAATAGAACCTGCTCCCATATGAGATTTATATCCTAATATTGAATCTCCTACATAATTATAATGTGGTACTTGAACATTATTAAATAATATAACATTCTTAAGTTCAGTTGAATTTCCCACTACTGTATTTTCACCAACTATAACTTTTCCTCTTATAAATGCACAATGTCTTATTTCAGCATTTTTATCTATAATGGCAGGTCCTGTAATAGATGCAGATGGCGCTATTTTTGCTGATTTTGCTATCCAGATATCTTCTCCCTTTTTCTCATATTCATCCTTATCTAATCTCTCTCCAAGTAATTTTATAAAATCCTCTATTTTAGGTAAAACTTCCCAAGGATATTGAACATCTACAAAAATATCTTTTGCTATAGTTTGATTTAAATCATATAAATTTTCAATTTTACAAATTTCCATAAAATATTCATTTCCTTCCTATTACTACAGAATTTAATCAATGTTATATATTCAATACTATATTAATCAATTAAGTATATACTCACAAAGTATTCAATAAACATAAATATAAATTTAAATATAAATATAAACATAAATATAAATATATTATCAATCAAACATATTATTTTTAATTCTATTATATTAATTAACAACTGCTAATATCTACATCATTCACATTTTATTTCAAAAAAATATAACTTTAAAAAAAACATTTAAATCTAAACTTCTACTTTTTGTCTTTCCCAATATTTCTCATACAATTCTTTAGCAGTTCTTGGACTATCCACACCATCCTTATTTTTCACTGGTGCAAAATCGTCTTCTCTCTTCCCTCTTAATATTGCAATATCATCAAAAAATACAAATGCATCAAAAATAAATGCCTCGAATTTATATGAATTTGGCTCTTTTGGCACTACTTCTTTTCCATCTTCATCTAAATATGAATTCTTCTTAAATGCACTATGATAAATTAATGGTTCTTTACTTACTTTTTCTATTGCATCAATTGTAAATAAATTACACATTATATGTGATTCTCCATATTTTAATTCCCCATTATTATCTACTTCTTCAGCCATTTTTTCTGGCAATTCAGAATATTCTATTACTTTTGGATGACCATTCATCTTACAAAATACTCCTACTTTTTCATGAGGATTTGCTTTAACTACTGATTTTGAAGCTATTTCTACATTTTTATCGATTGCCATTCCAAGAAGAATAGTGTCTACCATCTTTAATAGGACATTATCTACTCCACCTATAAACACCCATTTTATGCCTCTTTCTTTCATGTCCGCCAACGCTCCAGAAGTTCTAAGCGAAGCAAATACACCTCCATTTCCATCAGAAGCTTCTTTTACTAATCCATCTTTACCAATTAGTAATTTTCCTTCTGTATCTATTAATGGAAGTTCACCTTGTTCAAACAATATAACACTATCTTTATCATATCCAAAATAATTATTTTTCTCTAAAAACAAATATGTTGCTTCATTATTTTCTCTACTTGTCATTATATACCAAGGAATAGTTGTCTGATATCTCTCATTTGCTTCTTTTAAATTTTCTGCCAATATTTCAAATAAATATTTTCCTTTACCATAAACATCTAATCTAAAAGTTCCTTTTGGTCCATTATGTTCTAATCTTGTTCCTTGACCTCCTGCCATTGTAACAACAGCATATGCATTCTCTTTTATAACATTCTCACCTAATTCTTCTAATCTCTCCTTTTCATACTCTGGTAATTTTTCTTTATCTATATATGTAACTGCATCAATTTTATTATCTTTTAACTCTATTTCTTTTTTAGTATTATCATATAATTCCATCATTTGATGAAAATCAATATTATTTATTTGTTCAATTAATTCTCTCTGTTTAACTTCATCTAACTTATTTAGCCAATTTACAATATGTTCTTGATTATACATATGTAAAATGTCAACAATATCTTGCACTTTATCCATAATATTCATTCCCTTCACATACATTTGATGTTTTTGATAAATAATATAACATAATATATTTTATTCTATTTATATTTTTTTGTTAAATAAAATATATTATTTATACACTCCGTCATTTTATCACATTGATAATATTTTTGCAAATTTTTTTGAAAACTTGTCATAAGCAAAAATTTTCAAAATATACATTAATTAAAGTGAATTGAGTACAAACATTTTTCTTGAAATCTAAAGGAGGGTATATAGATGGAAAATACAAGATTGTATCAAGATATTGCTAAAAGAACTGATGGAGATATTTATGTTGGAGTTGTTGGACCTGTGCGTACAGGAAAATCTACTTTCATAAAAAAATTCATGGATCTTTTAGTCATTCCTAATATTGACAATGAGTATAAAAAAGAAAGAGCTAAAGATGAACTGCCACAAAGTGCAAGTGGTAAAACTATAATGACGACTGAACCAAAATTTGTACCGAATGAAGCAATAGAAATTACACTTGATAATAATTTAAAATTTAAAACTAGACTTGTAGATTGTGTTGGATATCTAGTTGACAATGCAATTGGATATTTAGAAGATGATATGCCTAGAATGGTAAAAACACCTTGGTCTGAAGAAGAAATCCCATTTGAAAAGGCAGCCGAAATAGGAACAAAAAAAGTTATTGAAGAACATTCTACAATTGGTATATTAATAACAACAGATGGAAGTATAACCGATATTCCAAGAGAAGATTATATAAAAGCAGAAGAACGTGTAGTTTCAGAATTAAAAGCATTAAATAAACCTTTTATTATATTATTAAATTCAGCTGAACCAAATTCTGATTACACACAGGAATTAGCAAAAAAATTATCCGAAAAGTATAAAACTAGTGTAATGCCAACAAATTGTGCAAATTTAGGATTACAAGATATTAACAACATATTCTCAAATATCTTATATGAATTTCCTATAGAAAGAATTGCTATTAAATTCCCTAAATGGACTGATGGTTTAGCTAGTAATCATTCTTTAAAAAATGAATTATTTAATGAAATTAAAAATGCATTTAATGATGTTCAATTTTTAAAAGATATTTCACCTTGTATAGGAAAAATTAAAAATACTGAAATAATAGAAAATACAAGTATTGAAGATATAGAACTTGGAACTGGTAATGTAAATATAAGAATTGAATTAAAAGAAGAACTATTTTATAAAATCCTTTCAGAAATAACAGGTGTAAACATCGCAAATGAAGGTGATTTATTTAGCATAATTTCTACACTTTCATCAACAAAACAAAAATATGATAAAATTGCATATGCTTTAGAAGAAGTAGAAGCAAAAGGATATGGAATTGTAACACCTTCAATTGATGAACTTGTATTAGAAGAACCAGAAATGGTTAAGCAAGGTTCACGATTTGGAGTAAAACTTCGTGCGAATGCTCCAAGTATACACATGATTCGCACTAATGTAACAACAGAAGTTTCTCCTATTGTTGGCTCTGAAAAACAATCAGAAGAATTAGTAAATTACTTATTATCTGGCTTTGAAAATGACCCTAAAAAAATCTGGGAATCAAATATTTTTGGAAAAAGTCTTCATGAACTTGTAAATGAAGGATTACAAACAAAACTTTCAAAGATGCCAGAAGAAGCTCAAATTAAACTTCAAGAAACTTTGGAAAGAATAGTTAATGAAGGTAGTGGTGGATTAATTTGCATTATATTATAAAATTTTTCTTACCGTAAAAATAATATTCTAAAATAGATTCCAAAAACAAAAAATCCATCTCCTCTCGAAGTGGATTTTTTGTTTTTCAGGGGCTTATTTCAGCCCCCTACTCTCCTAAATAGCTTTCACTATTAATTCAAAAATTAATTCTGAAAAACTTTTCTGGACTTTTGAGCAAATTTCTTAATATTGATATCAGCAAAATCAAATAACATATCTGTTTCTCTGATTCTTCTCTGAAAACTTCTGAAAAGACTCGTAGAATCCTCTCTCTGAATTTCATACTTATTTATAATTATACTATTATATTCTGTATCAAATTCAGCCAGCAACAGATGTGAACCTTCGACTAGTTTAACTCTCTTACCTTCTTCATCTAAATTTATCTTGGTTTTATAGGCTCTATCCCATACTTCTGCGATACAATTTTTGTGAAGTGTAAAAAAAAGTTGCTTGTCCTTAATCTCTAATTCTGATAATTCTATCAGATTATCTCGATTACGTTTAAATTTTGCAGTAGGCTTTCCAGGTGTAGAATCACTTACTTCCTTTCCGACTAATTTTCCCGGTATTGAAACACTTGACTGTTCTGAAACACTTACCTCTTCTGAAGAATTTGACTTTTCCCGAACAGATTCTTCATGTCCTAAAACATTCGGGCGTTCCCTACCAATTCTCTTTGATACTGAAGCAATATCTTCTTTCTCGATATACTTTTTAAATCCTTTTTTTACTAACTCTTTTTTCAGAGAGTCAAGAGAAATCAATTTTATTGCTCCAGATTTTTTGTATTCTCCTAATTTTAAAGCTTTTAAGATATACGAAAAACTGTAGGAATTTCCAATGTTCGGATCAGTACTAAGTAATCTAACCTCAACACCTTTAAAAGCTGCACGCAATGCCATATCTAGACTCGCAGTAAGCAAAATAAATGACTCTTCTTTGCAAAGCTCAATAGTTACATCATTACTGCTTTTAAACTCTGATATCTTATCTTTTATTTCATAATAACTGAAATTGTCCAGATTCGAAATCATAAGCTTATAAAATCTGTTTACTTCGTCTGAAGTTGCTTTAGAACTAGAAGACTTCTTTATAGCTTTAAGTTCATCCAGTTCAACATCTGTAATTGCAAATTTGTTATCCATTGAGAGTATAGCTAAAATAATCTCAATATCTCCAAACATGCTAATACTGCTATGTAACATATATACGGCTTTGACCCTTTTTTTCGGTTCTACTTTTTCCCGAATTCCAGGTGTGCCTTTTTTCTGCAGTATCTGCGCCTCACTTGTTTCAGTCACTGCCTGCTCTTGTAATTCTACATTGCCTGCTCCATTTGTTGCCTTTTCTTTCAGTTCTGTATTACCTGTTTCCTTCTTCGCAGATTCTTGAGTTTCTACTTTATTCCCCTCATTCTCTGTTTCTCCTTGAGCTTTAGATTCATTTACTTTCTGCTCTGTTTTGTCATTTTCATTCTGTTCTTTCTCCTGATTAGCCTGGTCCTGAAGTTTAGAAGATTTTGAAATTCCAGATTTTCTCGAATTTTCTTTAATCTTTCCTTCAACTCTTTCTTTGAGTTCAAGATTTTCCGGAAAGCTAAGAACATCCTTAATCACATAATAGGAAAGTCCTGTAATTTCAGAAATTTCCTTATATGTTTTAGCAACCTCGATTGCCTTTTCAATTCTTTTTCGTTTAGTTGAATAAGAAATATGTTTTGGATTTTCTTTCTTTCTTCTGTTCTTGCTTAACATTTCACTAATCTTTTGCCGCTCTCTAGGATAGTTGCTCAAGAAAAGGCTTAACGCCTGAGTTGACAAACCCATCTTTCCTGCGATTTCGTCATAATTTTTAGCTTTTTGGCTTAAAATTATGATTTGTTGTAATCTTTCGTGTTTTTGCTCATCTGTCATTCTTCTTGCCATAATGTTCTCCCTTTTGAATTAATAGGAACACTTTAATAAAAAAGTGTTATATCAACAAGTTACTACTATATTATAACAAATTTACATAAAAATAGCAAGAGTTTCATGTTCTCTTGCTAGTTTTTTGAAGATTACTCAATCAAATTTTCTCTTTCTTTTTTTTTTTCAATTAATTTATCTTCAATTATTATCTATTTTCATAATATTAAGTCTAATTTTTTACATCTACACAAATTATTTTTAGAAATATTTTTAATCTAATTTATTAAATAATTTCATTTTATTAAAATTATTAATATTATTTTAATTTAAATTTTTTCTCCTCAACTGTCCACAAGCAGCATCAATATCAGAACCTAATTCTCTTCTAATTGTTGCAACGATTCCATGTTCATTTAAATAATCTCTAAACTTCATAATATTTTCATTTGTACTTTTAGTATATTCTCCATTTTCTATCTTATTTATAGGTATTAAATTTACATGACAAAGCATACCTTTTAATAGTTTTACTAATCTTTTAGCATCATCTAAATTATCATTATTTTCTTTTGCCAAAGCATATTCAAATGAAATTCTTCTATGAGTCTTTTCTACATAATCTCTGCAAGCTTGTAATAATTCTTCTATATTATATGTATTATTAACAGGCATCATACTACTTCTTTGTTCATCTGTAGTTGCATGTAATGATATTGATAATGTACACTGAATATTTTCTTCTGCAAGCTTATATATTTTAGGTACTAATCCACTAGTAGATATACTTATATGTCTAGCACCTATATTCAAAACTTTTGGATCATTTATCATTTTTATTGCTTTTACAACATTATCATAATTATCAAGAGGTTCACCTATTCCCATAAAAACAACATTTGAAATACGAATATTTTCATCTCTTTCTACTGCCATAATTTGCTCTAGTATTTCTCCTGAAGTTAAATTTCTAACAAATGGTATTCCTGTTGAAGCACAAAACTTACATCCCATTTTACAACCAATTTGAGATGAAACACATATACTATATCCATGATGATATTCCATAAGAACTGTTTCAATTGCATTTCCATCTAATAAATCAAATAAATATTTTTTAGTTCCATCAGAAGCAACTTGTTTTTTTTGAATTTTAAATTCTTTAATATAATATAATTCTTTTAGTTTTTCCCTAAAAGCAATTGACAGATTTGTCATATCATCAAAATTTGAAACCCTATTTTGATATAACCATTCTGATATTTGTACAGCTCTAAATGGTTTTTCGTTAATCTTTTTCATTTCTTCTTTTAATTCTTCTAATGAATAATCTTTTATATTTTTCAATTAAATTTCCTCCTATAATATAATGTTTAAATTATCCTCTACAATTTAATTTTAGTTTTTTATTAAATAAAATTTTATAAATATTTAAAGTTTTTATCTGCTTTCTCTTTTCCTATTGACTTTATGTATATTTCTTTTAACTTCTCCAATCCAAAAATTGAACTTGTAATTATATATCTTTTGAACTCAAACAAATTACATAGTATATTATATCATTTTTCATATTACTAAACAAGAAATTTTTCAAAATACTTCCATCTTCAAAATACTTCCACTATAACATTACTAGGGGAGCAGAATTTTAATCCGCCCCCCTAAAAGGTGTTTCCGCTTGGCAAGTAAAATAGCTCTCTAGCCAAGAATCTTGCTCAAATCAATGATTTGAAGAATCTCATCCGAGTGTTCTGCACATTCAAGAAAAAATCTTCTCAACTTTTCAGACATTTCTTTTCTCTCCTCCTCATTCAAAGGCTCTTCTACGGCATTGTCAATTCCCAAAAGTTCCAATGCTTCTTTCATTGCTTCATTAGCTGTCATACCTTTTATCCACCTTTCGTTTATTTGTTAAGGCTCTTGCCCTCTAACATATCCTATTATATCATGTTATGTTAATATCGTCAATTTACGATTTGAATAGATAATACTTGAAAAAAACATAACCGTATTGTATAATAGACATAATGTAACTTGACAATATTATCAAACTATGAAGATAATAGGAGGAATTTTATGAAATTCAATAATGTGCGGACTGTAATTTGGGATTGTGATGGAACAATTTGGCACCATGACCCTGCAGAAATCTTTATTTTCGCAAAAAAATTAGGAATAACTTCACAAGAAAAAATCCTTGAACTCGAAAAAGAATTTTTTGAAGTTATTTCAGAGTACAACGAAAGATTTAAAACAGAAATTGTGACTCACAGAAAAATCATCGAAACAATTGATGAGAAAATGCCAATTTTAGAGTATCTTGGCATAACTGCTACAGAATTTTTCGAAACATGGAAAAATATTGATACAACAATATTAAACCCACATGTCGAAACCTGTATGCAGATGTTTCAAAAAAAAGGAATCAAAAATATTGTATACACAGACTGGTTAAGGGATTCACAAATCCGGATTCTTAAAACTTACAACCTGTTACAATATATAGAAGCTGTATATTCTTCAGAAGGTTCCTATTTAAAAAGTAGCCCCAAAAATCAATTAAGT
This sequence comes from uncultured Clostridia bacterium, assembly GCA_944388695.1. GTDB lineage: Bacteria > Bacillota > Clostridia > TANB77 > CAG-508 > CAG-269. Next base: position 22,346 of record CALXJT010000010.1, on the reverse strand, counting down.
CACTTTATAAAACCATCTGAAAAAGATTCATATCTTTTCATTGGTAATTCAAGCAGTGATATCTTTTATGCAAAAAAAGCCGGCATAAATCTTGTTTGGTATAACCCAAATGGTAAAGTATATCCTGAAATTTATTCAAGTGACACCAAGATTTCAATTATTGAAATTTCAGATTTCAAAACATTAAAGAGATTTTTTTCTGCTTAATGTAGCACTTTATATGTGCAAAGTTGTCAAGAAAAATGGAACTATTAGAAATCTCATCATTCCTAATAGTTCCATTTTTTTATTTGTGTCCCCGTTGTTCGACCATATTACTCCGAACAAAATGGAGTGTCTCCATTGTTCGACCACATCATTCCGAACAAAATGGAGTGTCCCTAATGTTCGGCCTGATGTTCGAAAATTAATCGATTTCGATAGCTCCTGTGTATAAACCGTAATATGTACCTTTTTTAGCTATTAATTCGTTATGGTTTCCTCTTTCAATAATTCTACCATGGTCTAATACCATTATCAAATCAGAATTTCTTATTGTTGATAATCTATGTGCAATAACAAAAACTGTTCTTCCTTTCATTAATTTATCCATACCTTCTTGAACAATTTTCTCTGTTCTTGTATCTATACTTGATGTTGCTTCATCTAATATTAATACTGGTGGATTATTTAATGCTGCTCTTGCAATTGATAATAATTGTCTTTGACCTTGAGATAATCCTTCTCCATTACCTGTAATTACAGTGTCATATCCTTGTGGTAAGTGTTTTATAAATTTATCTGCATTTGATAGTTTTGCTGCTTCATATATTTCTTCATCTGTTGCATCAAGTTTACCATATCTAATATTATCTTTTATTGTACCTGTAAATAAACTTGTATCTTGCAAAACCATTCCAAGAGATCTTCTTAAATCATCTTTCTTTATTTTTCGGATATTAATTCTATCATAACGAATCTTTCCTTCTTGTATGTCATAAAAACGATTTATTAAATTTGTTATTGTTGTCTTTCCAGCTCCTGTAGCTCCTACAAAAGAAACTTTTTGACCTTCTTTTGCTGCTAATGTAATGTCGTGTAATATACGTTTGTTTTCCTCGTAACCAAATTGAACATTTTCAAATTCTACTTGACCACGTAATCTTGTATATGTAATTCTTCCATCTTTATGTGGATGTTTCCAAGCCCATATACCTGTTCTTTCTTCTGATTCAACAATTTTTCCATTTTCCATTTTAGCATTAACTAATGTTACATATCCTTCATCTGTCTCTACTTCTTCATCTATTAAATCAAAAATTCTTTCAGCACCAGCTAAAGCCATTACTATAGAGTTCATTTGTTGTGATACTTGACCTAATGGATTTGTAAATGCTTTTACGAATTGTAAGAATGCTGCTATACTTCCTATTGTTAATATTCCATTTACTGATAACATACCACCAATTACTGCTACTAATACATATCCTAAATTTCCTATGTTCATAATACATGGCATTAAAATATTTGCATACATATTTGCTTTTGTATTACTATCACATAATGCTTCATTTAATTCGTCAAATTTCTTTTTAGATTCTTCTTCATAATTAAATACTTTTACGACTTTTTGTCCTTCCATCATTTCTTCAATATATCCGTCAACTTTTCCTATATCTTCTTGTTGTTTAACGAAATATCTTGAACTGTTTCCTCCTAAATATTTAGAAACAAATACCATTAAAATAACCATTGCTAAAACTACTAATGTTAAATATACATTTGTTGATAACATTGAAATAAAAACTGTTACCATTGAAACACAAGCTGAAAATACTTGTGGAATACTTTGACTTAACATTTGTCTTAATGTATCAACATCATTTGTATATATACTCATTATCTCTCCATGTGGTCTACTATCAAAGTATCTTATAGGAAGTTTTTGCATATGATTAAATAATTGTGTACGAATTTTATTTAATATTCCTTGAGATATATTAATCATAAGTCTATTGTAAATATATGTTGCAATAACACCAACTAAATATATTACTGCCATCATCAATATCACATTAAGCAAAGCTGTGTAATCTGGATTTTGACTAGATAAAAGTGGAGTAATAAAATCATCTATTAAATATTTTATAAACTCTATACCAGCAACTCCAACTAAAGCACTTATTATAATACTTATTAAAACTACTGTTATTTGTAATTTATAATCTTTTACAATATATCCAAGTAATCTCTTTATTGTTCTAGCTTTTCCGTGTTTTTTTACTTTTTTATTCTCCATCTTCCTCGTCATCTCCTTTCGTCTGTGATTCATATACTTCTCTATATATTTCGTTAGTTTTTAATAATTCTTCAGAAGTTCCTATTCCATCTATTTTTCCTTCATTTAGAACTATAATCTTATCTGCATCTTCTATAGAAGATACTCTTTGTGCAATTATTATTTTAGTTGTATTTGGTATTTCTTCTCTAAAAGCTTTTCTAATAAGACTATCTGTTTTAGTGTCTACAGCACTTGTTGAATCATCTAAAATTAATATTTTAGGTTTTTTCAATATTGCTCTAGCAATACAAATTCTTTGTTTTTGACCACCAGATACATTTGTTCCTCCTTGGTCTAAAACTGTATCATATTTTGATGGGAATTCTTGAATAAATCCATCAGCTTGTGCTAATTTACAAGCATCTTCCAATTCCTCTAAATCGGCGTTTTTCTTACCCCAACGTAAGTTTTCTGCTATTGTTCCAGAGAATAATACATTCTTTTGTAAAACCATTGCAACAGAATCACGTAGAACATGTATATCATAATCTTTAACATTAACACCGCCAACATCTATTTCTCCACTTGTAACATCATATAATCTTGGAATTAATTGCACTAATGTTGATTTTGAACTACCAGTACCTCCTATTATTCCTATTGTTTCTCCTTCTTTAATCTCAAGATTTATATGCTCTAAAGCTAATTTATTCTCATCCTCTTCATCACTATAACCAAAGCTTACATCTTTAAATGTAATAGAACCATTTTTTACTTCTTTTACTGGATTTTCTGGATTTTTCAAAGTTGGCTCTTCATCAATTACTTCTATAATTCTCTCTGCTGATGATTGTGCAATTATTACCATAACAAATACCATTGATATCATCATTAAACTTGATAAAATTTGCCATGCATATGTAATAATACTTGATAACTGACCTGTTTGCATATCTCCACCAACGATTAATTTTGCACCAATCCAAGATAAAATTAAAATACATGTATATATTGTCAATTGCATAACTGGACTATTAAATGCAACAATTTTTTCTGCCTTTTTAAAATTAGTATATACTTCATCATTAACTTCTTGGAATTTTTCTTCTTCAGTTTTCTCTCTTACATATGCTTTTACAACTCTTATAGCATTTAAATTTTCTTGAACGACTCTATTTAACTTATCATATTTTTTAAATACTTTTTCAAATATTGGGTGAGCCTTTATAGCTATAAAAAATAAAATTACAGCTAATATAGGAATTGCCACAACAAATACTAAAGATAATTTAGCATTAATTGATAACACCATTAATAATGCAAAAATCATCATCATTGGTCCTCTAACCAATATACGTATTATCATTTGAAATGCCATTTGAACATTTGTGACATCTGTTGTCATTCTTGTAACTAAACTTGAAGTAGAAAATTTATCTATATTTTCAAATGAATAATCTTGTATTTTATAAAACATAGCTTTTCTCAAATTTTTTGCATAACCTGCTGATGCTTTAGCAGCAAATCTACCAGATAGCATACCAAAACATAGAGATAAAATTGCAACTATAATTAATAAAATTCCCATTTCCATAATATAATGAATATCATTATTTTGTATACCAACATCTATAATTCTAGCCATTAATAATGGAATAATAACTTCCATTACAACCTCTAAAATTACAAATATTGGAGTAAGTATTGCAGATTTTTTATATTCTTTTACATAACTTGCTAGTTTTTTTATCATCTTTTAACTCCTCCCTTTCTTTTTCACTTATTTCACTTAAATTCTTGGACATCTTTTCCATGACCATAAAAAAAAGTTCCACTTCTTCTTTCGAAAGCCCTTTAACTAAAGTAGTCTCTACTCGTGTAACCTCTTTTCCAACTTTTTTTCTCGCTTCTTCTGCTTTTTCTGTCAAAACAATATTTTTTAATCTTCCATCATCTGATGTTCCTTGCCTTTTTAAAAGACCATTTTTTTCCATGAGCTGTAAAATCCCAGTAACTGATGCTCCTCTCATATCAAATTCTAGCTCAATGTCTTTTGCATAAACCGGTCTTTTTCCGAGATTCTTCATAAATATAAAGTAAAATAGACATCTGCTTACCTGTGATTCCATATTCTGAAACACTCATGTCCATTCTTCTTTTTATTTGTCTTGACAACATTTGAATATGCTTTCCTACATCCTTTTCGTTCACAAAACTCACCTCTTTTGTTAGCTACCTAACTATTTTAAAACAAATCTTTTTAATTGTCAAGAAAAAATTTATCGAAAAAAAGAATAACTTCTTATAAATGAAACTTTCGAACAATTGCATCTCTCACATCTCTTGCACAAAGAATAATCGTAAGCACAAAATTAACTGCAGAAACACCAACAGCTATATAACACAAAACAAAATTGTTCACCAAATTCTCATATATAAAATAAATTGGAATTAAACTGCACAAACAAATTATCAGCTGATAAATAGCATATTTAATATACTTTCTATGACTAACTATAGTCAAAACAAACATAGTTACATTTGCAATCATTAAAATAATTGGAATTGCAAGCTCAAAAGACCAGCCTTTAAATCCAAGTTTATAATCAATATATGTTGTAAGAATTGAAATAGCTATAGTTTGTATCATAACATGACCTGCAATATTAGTATTCTTATGAATAGAATATAAAACAGTAATCCAAGTATAAATTATTCCACCATTTGCCAAAGCTGCCCAATGGATATCAGGGGTTGTAAGTTTATTAATTATAACTAAAATAATTGCCACGATAATTGATACAAGCATAAGCACTTTAACTAATAAATTACTACTTTTACTACTTAATTTTTGAGGATATAACATCTAAAACACCATTACTTTCTATTTTTACTGGAATTCCATTTTCCAATAAAAAATTATAAAAATTCTTTTCAATACTACAATCATCTAATATAGAGGTAAAAGTAAAAACAATTTTATTTTCAAATGAGCATGCTGAACATTTTATTTTTTCCACTGGTTCAGGAGCAATTAACATCAAAAAATAATCAATATATTTTTGATATTTACCTATAATACCTATTCTTCCTATATTAGAAAAAGTAGTTGTTGTATATTTTCTAATTTCTATATAACTAAGTCTAACCAAAGGTTTTTTTAGGAATAATGGAATTGCCTTAATTACCGGATTAATCCCTAATTTAACATTTGCTGACATTGTTTTTTGAATTTCTTCTTCTGTTAAACGTTTTTCAAAATCTTTTTTTACAAAACTTAATATATCTTCAAAAGTAGTCATATCTTTCTCATAAATTTCTACTGTCATATACGAAAAAAAGTTAGATACTGTTTTTGAAGAAAAATATTTTTTTAAATTAATCGGTATACAAACTTTTATTGGCTTTTTACCTTTATTCTTTTTAAAATTAGCATTATAAATTGAATAAATCAAAACAGCCGTTAAATATTGTGTAACAGTTACACCTTTTTCTTTACATTTAGCTCTTAAAATATCTACATCAATAATTTCATGTATTGCAGAAACTGCACCAAATTTTATTTTTTTACCTTTTAAAGCATATGCTTTTTGAGCAGAATTATTTCCTTTTGCATTTTTATCATAATTTTTAATATAGCTATCTTCTGTGTCTAAATCTACTTTTCTAGGTGCTCTTATCTCTTTTTTAAATTCTTCTCTATGTGAAAGTTCTATATATGTATAAACAATTTCTCTAAAAAACATTATACCTGTATTTCCATCTGTTAATGAATGAAAAATATCTATATTTATTTTTCTATCAAAATATGTAACTTTAAATAAATATTGTCTATTCTTTTTGGGGTCAATATATTGACAAGGATATTCTCTTTCTTCTTCTACAAGTGGCTTTTTAGGATTATATTCAAAATAGTTCCAAAAGAAACCATCTTTCATTCTTACTTTAAAAAAACTATAGACCTCTAAAGCTTTTTCAACCGCTTCTTGTAAAAGATATGGATCTATTTTCTCTTTTAAAACAACAGATAATCTAAAAACCGTACTATATTTTCTACCAGCTGAAATTGGAAATATTTTTGCTGAATTATCCAATCTTCTCCACTCTAAATTTTTGTCTTTCATAATTCTCCTTTCTCATTATCCAAAAAAATATACTAATCTTTCTAGTTATTAAAAAAGTTATACAAATTCTTCCCATACTAAATTTGCTAAATCTAATCCTTTTCTAGTCAATTTGATATTATCTAAATCAACCTCCACCAAATTTTCATCAACTAATTTTGCTAGTTCTTTTCTAAACAAATATAAAGGATTTTCTCCAAATTTCATCTTGAATTCTGATATTAATACTCCATCTAGCATCCTTAATCCTAATAGCATATATTCCTTTTTTTGACTATCTAAATTTTGTATTTCATGTACTTTTCTTATACCAAAAGAAATTGGGAATTCCTCATCTAATTCATAATTTGAATTTTCATTTTCTTTATGATTTTTTTCTTGTAATAATTTGACCATCTCTTCTAAATTTTCCATATTAAATCTAGAAAAATCTTCTTCTGAAAATTGTATATAATTATTTAAATTTTCTGTATTTGAAAACCTTATACCATCAATATATGAATGAGCAGCTATTCCAAATCCAATATATTCTTTTTGTTTCCAACAATTTTCATTATGTTTTGAATGATAATTCTTTTTAGAAAAATTAGATATTTCATAATGTTCATAATTATTTAATTCTAAATAATCCTTTACATATCTATATTCCATTCTTTCCTGTTCTTCATCTGGCAATATATATTTACCACTTTCTATAAATTCTTCCATTTTTGTATTTTCTTCTACTATTAAAGAATATACAGATATATGTTTTGGGGATAATTTTATTACTTTATCTAATGATTCTTTTATATCATTTATGGTTAATTCTGGTAATCCAATCATCAAATCTACATTAATATTTTCAAAACCAACATCAATTACATCTTGATAAGTTTTATTAAAATCTTCCCATGTGTGTATTCTACCAATCTTTTTCAATATTCTATCTTGTGTAGATTGTAAGCCAATGCTAATCCTATTTATTCCTGCATTTTTATAATCTTTCAATTTTTCTATATCTACTGCCCCTGGATTTACTTCTATTGTAATTTCAGCATTTCTATAATCTTCTACATTCATACATTTTTTTATTTCATTTAAAACTTCCACAATGTATTTACTATCTATAATTGAAGGTGTTCCTCCTCCAATATATATTGTTGTAATATGAGATTTTTCTAATATATTTTTTTGTGCTTGTATTTCATATTTTAAATTATCAATATATTTTTTTTGATATTCCAATTTATTTGCAAAAGAAATAAAATCACAGTAATAACATTTTTGAATACAAAATGGAATATGTATATAAATACCTAGCTCTTTCATTTTTTAATACCTTTCATTTTTTATCTACATTAATCACTTAAGGATTAATATAAGTATGGAATTTTAAATTTATTATTTAATTCTTTAACTCTTTTGCTATATCTACTATCTTTTTTAATCTGTAATTTACTCCTGACTTTCCTAAAGGTTCTTTTAATAGCTTTCCTAGTTCTGATAAAGGCATATCTGGATTCTCTAATCTTAAATTTGCTATCTCCTTTAATGAATCATTTAATTTATGAAAATAATTTGACTCTTTCAACTTTTTTATTGCTTCTATTTGTTCAATTGATGCATTTATCGTTTTATTTAAATTTGCTGTTTCGCAATTTACTATTCGATTTACTTTTGCTCTCATTTGTCTTTTTACTCTTATTTCTTCAAAGTCCAAAACACTTTTATTTGCTCCTAGAAATGCTAAAATTTCTGATATTGCTTCACCATCTTTTACATATAAAGAATATTTATTTTTATCATATAATTTCATATTAATATCTAAACGCTCTAATAGCTTTTTTATCAATTCCGCATTATATAAACTTGAAAAAACAATTTCTAAATGATATTTTTTTTCTGGATTATTAACAGAACCTCCACCTAAAAAAGTCCCTCTAATTAATGCTCTTACACATTCTATATTAATTTCCATTGCTTCTTTTTCTTCTAAAATATACGTTTTAGAAGATTCATCTATATTCAAAAAGGAAATATTTTTAGATTTAAATTTTATAACAAATAAATTTCCTTCCATTTCGATTCCATAATTTATTTGTAAATTTTTCAATAATTTAGCTAATCGATTAATATTATATTCACTTTCTGTAGCATAACGTACATCTTTACCTCTTAATATACTTGTATTTGCTGTTAGTAAATATCCTATTAATTCATATTTAAGTTGCTCTTTATTAGTTAAATTATTAATCTTACTTAATTCCTCTTTTAGTTCAGACGAAAATGACATTTCTATTTCTTCCCTTTCTAATTAACCTTTGTAACTATAACTCTATCTTTATCATATAAATCTTTAAGACAATATGTACCTACATATTTATTTTCTTTTTCTATAATGTTCATAACTTCTTGCTTTTGATTATATCCTATCTCAAAACATAAATATCCATTATATTTTAAGTATTCATATGCACTAGAAACTATCCTTCTATAAAAATTCAATCCATCTTCTCCTCCGTCTAATGCAAGAACTGGCTCATTTTTTACCTGCTTATCTAATTTTTTAAGCTCTTTCCATGATATATATGGAGGATTTGAAACTATTATATCGTATTTTTGCTCTGATAAATTTTCAAATAAATTAGATTCTAGAAATATAATTTGATTTTCTACATGGTTATATATAGCATTTTTCTTTGCAACTTGAATTGCCTTATGACTTATATCTATTGCTGTTATTTTAACATCAGGTAAATATTTTGCAAGCGAAACCGCTATTGCTCCACTACCTGTGCATAAATCTAATATATTTTTTGCATTGGATTTTTTAGCTAGTTTTATTACCTCTTCTACTAAAGTTTCTGTATCTTGTCTTGGAATAAGAACATCCTCATTTACAAAAAAATTTAATTTCATAAATTCTTTTTGGTGTGTAATATGCTCTAGTGGTTTACCTTTCTTTAATAAATTAATTGCTTTAAAATATTCTTTTTCTTTTTTTAATGATAATTCTTCCATATCATGAACAATTATATATTGTCTTGGCTTTTGTAAAATAAACTGTATAAGTAACCTCGCTTTTAACTTTGGACTTTCTACATTTTCCAGCTTTAGCATAATTGCTCCTTTTTCTATTACTTGTTTTATTGTCATATTACCACCTTCTTTCTCGTCTATATTCTATCATTATTTATGGAAGTTTTCAATTAAAATGATGTAAATAGTGTAAGTGAATCGTAAATAATATGCATAAAAGTAGGCAATCTTTTATTTGCCTACTTCTATATAAAATCCGAACAAAATGGAGTGTCCCTAAAATTCGGAAAAATGGAGCGAATTTCTATATTAACTCTTCTTTGCCTTAAACATTTTTTTAAAAAATCCTTTTGATTTTTCATCATCTTCTGATAAAGTTTTTCCATTAGATTTAAGCTTTTGATTTATTCTTTCTTCTATATCTATCTCATCATCAGATTGACTCTTTTTTGAAGTTGATTTTTTGTTATTTTTAGCTTTTTTATTGTCTTTATCACTTTTATTATCTTTACCTTTAGCATTTTTAACACCTTTAGCATCTTTAGTCTTTTTTTCATTTTCTGCTTCATCTTCATCTTCGTAATCATAATTCATAGCATAAATATTTTCTTCTTCTTCATCTATATCATCATCATATTCGATGTCATATATATCATCATCCTCATCATCTTCTTCACTGCTATCTATATCATCATCATATCTATCATCTTCATCTTCTTCGTAATCATCCTCATATTCATCATCGTCATAGTCTTCATCACTTTCATCTTCGTCATCTTCATTATATTCGTTGTCTTCATAACTATCTTCATCTTCTTCATCATAATAAAGTTCATCTTCATCATAATTCTCTTCATAGTCATTATCATCATTATATTCATCATCGTCAAAATCTTCATAATCATCATCAAAGTCATCATATTCTAATTCATCATCATAATCTATATCATCTTCTTCGAAATCATCTTCCATATCTTTAATAGCTTTTTTACTACTCTTTGATTTCGATGTTTTAGATTTTTTATTACTTGTTTCAGATTTTTTCTTGTTTTTTGATTCTTTTTCTTTTCCTTTTACATATTTTTCATCGTCTAAATCTTCATCAAAATCTTCGTCATAATCATCATCAAGTAATTCGTCTTCATCTAAATAATCTTCATATAATTCATCATCGTCTAAATCATCAAATAAATCATCGTAATCATCTAAATCATCTAAATCATTTAAGTTATCAATTGATTCATCTAATAATTTTTTATGATGGTCTTTTGTTTGTTCTCCTTCAGAGAATTCTTGTAATTTATATAAATTAAATTCTTCTTTATCTTTTTTAGATTCCTTATTCTTTTTAGCTTCTTTTCCGTCTTTTCCCTCTTTTTCTTCTTTAACATCTTTATCTGATTTCTTTGAAGTTTTATTACTCTTTTTAGTTTCACTTTCTTCTTCATTATTTTTAGAATCTTCAATATCTTGTTCTTGTATATTCTTTTTCTTTCTTCCTCGTTTTTTTGGTGTAACTTCTTCACTTTTTTCTACTACTTCTGCTGGAACTTCAACCTTTTCTTCCTTTGGTGTAACATCTTTTCCGAACTTTTCTTTTAATTCTGATTGGAATACTGTGTAAACATTATTTATTCCATTTATTCTCCAATAATTAGAATTTATAATTGCCCCAACATTAAGATTTAATTGATTTACCTCTTGTTCAAAACTTTTTTCACTCTTTTGTATTTTTTGTAAATAACCATAATTATATAGTTCTTTATATAATTTTTTTGTAGCTTTTCCTGCTGTTTCTTTTAAAATCAACTCATATAACTGATGAATCTGATCGATATCTGATAAGAAATTTTTACATGCATCTTGCATTAATTTTTTATGCATATCTTTACCATTTATAACTGTCATTCTCTCATTATCCAAAAATGCTACTATATATTCCTTTTCAGCAGTTAAAAATGTCATTTTTATAGATAAATCTCTAACATTCTTTTTATATTTATCTATCTTTATATTGTCATTTTCTACCTCATCTACTAACTTTCTCATTCTTTCATATGCCATTATATAACATTCTGCTTCTTTTTTAGCTATATCAATTCTTTCTGAAATCGCATTTTGTAAAACATTTTCGTCAAACCCAACTCTTTCATTTTTTCCGTTATCAAGCATTATTTTCAAAATTTCTTCTTCTAAAGTTTTAGTGTCTTCTGATAAGAAAAAAGCTCTGACTTCCTTTACATCTGGTACTGATATTTGCTTTAAATCATTTCTTATTTCTTCCATATATGTCATATATTTTGCTTCTACTACACGTCTTTCTTTAGCAAATTTATTTCTTTCTTTTTGTCTTTCGGAAAATTGAGCTAAAAAATCCATAAATTTTTCTCTTAATTCTCTTAATTCTTGATTATTTTTCTCTAAACTATCTTCTATTTTCATAAAACTTTTATTTAATGTATTTGATTCATCATCTAGATTATTAAATAATTTATTTCTTTCTTCTTCCAATTTTTTATTAGCTTCATATAATTTTTCTTGCTTTTTTTGTATCATTTGTATTTCTCTTGCTACAGCATCAAATTTTTGTATTACTTCTTCTTCTTGTCCTACAATTGTTTGATATTTCTGTATTTCATCTACTGTGCTTTTATAATTTTGATAATTTACCTTTAGATTGTCTTTTTTTTCTAAGCCAAATAAATTGTCAAAATATCTCTCTAAAACAATTGCACTTCTCTCGTACATGACAAATCCCTCCAATTTTCGACTTGTACTTATTATATAGTATAAATCCTCAAAAGTCTAGAAAAATTTATAAATTTATTTAAATCATATTATAATATTACAAAATAAAAAAACCCCGCCTTAGCCGTAAGATGTCTTGAATTTTTAAGGACCTGTTCCTACAAACAGGTGGGTGCCTACCAAAATACTCATGGGCTTCTCACAATTCAAACGGTGAGCATGCACGCCATATTTTCGAGATTGGCCCCTCTTCTATACTTGTTGGTTCTAAAAATTCTGTCTACACGCACTATGCAGGGAAATTTAATTACTTATTTATTCAATTATATTATAGAATTTTTTACATTATTCAATATCAATTCTATATCTATTTTTTATTTTATTTTTATGCCTTCCTTTAAGTTATTTATATTTTAGCATATACCACTTTCTTTTACAAATAACATTATTCTAATTTTATTATATTCATATCAATTTAAATCATTTTATCTCGCTTTTTCATATTAAATCTAACTTTATTTCCTTTTTTTAAAGTTGATTTTATTTCGAATTTATGCTAAAATTTAATTACATATTGTGATTTTAGAATCCTATTTCTACTTTAATTCTATACTTTTATCTCTGAACTATATTAATATTATATATAGTTTTTTTTATTTTATTCTAATTCTTTTATAGCTTCATTATATTGTTCATCATTTGGTGCTTTACCATGCCAAGCAACCTGATTTTCCATATATTTTACACCTTTACCTTTAATTGTTTTTGCAATTATGCATACAGGCTTTCCTTTTACATTTTTTGCAACATCAAAGGCACTTTTTATTTCCTCAATGTCATGTCCGTCTATTTTTACTATCTCAAATCCGAAACTTCTAAACTTTTGATCTATTGGATATGAACTCATAACTTCTTCAATTGTTCCATCAATTTGTAAATTATTATTATCAACTATTACACATAAATTATCTAATTTATATTTATTAGCTGACATAGCAGCTTCCCAAATTTGACCTTCTTCTATCTCGCCATCTCCTAAAATGCAATACACTCTATAATCTTTATTATCTAACTTTCCTGCTATTGCCATACCAACTGAAGCTGATAATCCTTGTCCTAAAGAACCTGTTGTCATATCCACTCCTGGAACTTTTTTCATATCTGGATGACCCTGTAATCTACTATTTATATTTCTAAAATCTTTTAATTCATCTATAGAAAAAAATCCTCTATTTGCTAGAACTGAATATAATGCAGGTGAACAATGTCCTTTTGATAATACAAGTCTATCTCTATCCTCCCATAAAGGATTTTCCACATCTACATTCATTTCATAGAAATATAAAACTGTAATTATATCTGCTATAGATAAAGAACCTCCTGGGTGTCCTGACTTCCCATTATAAACAGCTTCTATTATTCCTCTTCTCACTTTTTTTGCTATATTTTGTAATTCAGAAACATCTGATATTTTTTTATCATCCATATAATATTTTTTCCTTTCTTTAAATTTTAAATAGAGATTAAGGAAGGATTTAGGGACGGTCCTAAAATCCATTCTTTTAGGGATTTTTAAAACTGTTCCTAAATATCTTTAAAAAATTCTTGAAATTCTCTTTCATTAACTTTCTCTTGTCTTAACAATGTTTCCGCAATTAAGTCCAACTTATCTCTATGTGCAATTAATAATTTTTGAGCATTTTCATAAGCTTCGTCTATTAATGCTTTTACTTCCAATCCTATTTTATCTCCAATATCTTCACCAAACATTTGCATTTCATATGGCTCTTTTCCTTGGAAATCTATTGGACCTAATTTATCACTCATTCCATATTTTGTTACCATATCTCTAGCAATTTGAGTTGCAACCTCTATGTCATTACTTGCTCCTGTTGATATATCATCTAATACTAATTTTTCTGCAGCTCTTCCTCCAAGTAATGCAATTAATTTTTCTTTCATTTCAGTTTTTGATATATAATATTTATCTTCATCTGATTTATACATTGTATATCCACCAGCTACACCTCTTGGTATAATTGATACTTCTTTTACATTAGATTGAGTTGGTAAATATCTACTTACTACTGCATGTCCTGCTTCATGATATGCTGTTAATTTTTTATCTTTTTCAGATATTACTCTTTCTTTCTTTTCTAATCCTACTGTTACTTTTTTTACTGCTTCTTCTATATCATCATTTTCTATTTCTTCATGTCCATTTTTAGTTGCTACAATTGCTGCTTCATTTAAAATATTTGCAAGTTCAGCTCCAGTAAATCCTGCTGTATCTTCTGCTATACTTTCTAGATTTACATCATCAGATAATTTTTTATCTGCTCCATGAATTTTTAATATTTCTAATCTTCCTTTTAAATCTGGTGCTGGAATTGTTATTTGTCTATCAAAACGTCCAGGTCTTAATAGTGCTTTATCTAACATTTCTGGTCTATTTGTTGCAGCTAATACTATTATTGTTTCTTCTGAACTAAATCCGTCCATCTCAACTAATAATTGATTTAACGTTTGATTATTTTCTGTTTCTGCTCCACTATTTGATGCTCTACGTGAACCTATTGCATCTATTTCATCTATGAATACTATACATGGTGCTAATTTTCTTGCTCTTTCAAATAATTTTCTTACACGTGATGCTCCAAGTCCTGCAAACATTTCTATAAATTCTGAACCACTCATTGATATAAATGGCACATTTGCTTCTCCTGCTATTGCTTTGGCTATTAATGTTTTTCCTGTTCCAGGTTTTCCATATAATAATACTCCTCTTGGAATTTTTGCTCCCATTTTAGTATACTTTTCTGGTTTCTTTAAAAAGTCTACTATTTCTATCATTTCTGCTTTTTCTTCTTCTAATCCTGCAACATCTTTAAATGTAACTTTTGTTTTTCTTTCTGTTTCTTCATATACTTTTCCTTTTTCACCTAATCCTTGTAATTTAAATATCATTACAAATAATGCAATCATTATTAATGTTGGTAATAAATTTAATATAATTGTTGGAATTTGAACCCATACACTTCTTGGTTTCTGTATAAGTTCTATTTCATTTCCTTCTGCTACCTTATCTTGGATTAAATTTACAAATGCTTCTGTATTTGGTACTATTGAAGTTTTCTCTTCTTGTTCTTTTATTTTTACTTTAACTGTAGTACTTCCTACTGTCATTTCTACTTTTTCTACATTTCCATTTGAGATTTCTTTAATTAAATCTGTATATGCTAAAGTATTATCATCTTGCTCTTTTTTATTCTGCATAAGAAAAACTGATGCTATTGCTATTATAACTAATATTATTGCAATTACTGTTAAAACAATTAATAATTTATCATTAGATTTTTTATTATCATTTTGTTTATTATTTTCGTTTCGTCCACCATTCTCATTATATCTATTATTCTCATTTTGAAATTCTTTATTGTTTTCTTCTCCCATTAATTAACCTTCCTTACACATAAATTTAGGTTTTTTTAGGTTTTACCTATAAACCTTCTGGTTCTGTACCTAGGTTATTATCCTTTTTGCCTTCCTTCTCTTTATTCTTATTATCTTCTTTTTCCTTTTCTCTATCTCTTTCTTTCTTCTCCTGTTTTTCTTTTTCTTGTTTTTCTTCATCCTTTTTTTCTTCTTTTTTATTTTCTAATTCTTTTCTTACTTGCTTTTGTACTTTTCCTATTTCGGCAATTTCAGCTTGTTTTTTTATAAATTCAGCTTTTATTATAAAAATTGCTGCAACTAAATAAATTGTTGCTATTGAAATATACATTGGTTCAAAATATTTAATTACAAATGACGTAAGCGCATTTACCACTATATATATCATATATAATATAGTTGATAATGTAATTGCATATACTGACATATTAAAAATTGCAGCATAACGCATTCTTAATTTCGTTACAAGGTTTGCTATACATCCAAATAAACTTACAAATAAAACATATGTTAAAATATTTAAAAAATATATTATAAATGTATATATAAATAGCATAACAAATACACTCAAATATATACTAACAACTTGAGAACTTGAAATAAATTCAACTAATTGTGTTTTAGTAAATTCAGTTATTCCCATTTGACCAAATAAATCTGAATATTCATAAATTGCAGTTGCTGTTACTGCTTGCGTTTTTAAGATTACTTTGTCTTTTAATACAATAACTCCACTTCCTGATTCCATAATATCATCTGTATATTCCTTGATTTTATTTTCATCTTCTACCTTTGTATCTATTATCATTTTTCCAAATTCAGGATTATCCTCATATATAATTGGCTCTTCTGATTGAACATCTAAAATTCCATCTTTATATGAAAATTCTGGGAAATTATTTTTTAAATAATCTGCTCCATTCCTTAAAGTTACATTTAATTGATATATTGAACATAAGCATGCTACAATAACAAATATAGCTACTAATTTTATTAAATAACTAAATGCTCTTGGCACACCTTCTGTCGCCATTTCCGGATATTTTTCTATTTTTACTATAGAATACCATACTTTCTTGAAAAAACCTTTGTTTTGAAAAATATCTTTTTCTTCTACAATATTATTTTTTTCAGATTTTTCTTGATTATTATTCTCTTTATTCTGCAATTTTATCATACTCCTTTCTGTCGATACTCTAATTATCTATATTCTCTAGTTATACTACTATCTACATAACCCGGATATAGTTTAAAAATAGCTATATCTCCCACATTAATCTGTTTATTTGTAATATCTACAGCCACATGATATGTTCCAACTGTTCCCACAATATTACATATCTTGCCTGCAACTTCTACTGTAAGACTTTGTTTTTTAAAAAGTGATTTTAAATCACCAAATAAATATCTTGCTTTATCTATAAATCTAAACATATCTTTTCCAACTTGCATATTTACCCCATCCATATATCCACAAGGAATAATTGCAATTTTCATATCTTTTTTTGATTTATATGTATTGCCATAACCTATAAAACTTCCTTTAGGTAAATCTTTTATTTCTGACACTTGTGATTCTAAATATCCTATTCGTTTTAGACCAAGTGTATTTGGAATTGTAAGTCTACCTAAAAAAGCAGACCCTATTCTAACTGCATTAAGATGCATATTAGGAAATCGTATAAAAGCTGAAGAATTACATACATGTAACATTCCTGGATTAATTTCATTCATCTTTAATACTTCTATACAATCTATAAAACGATTAAATTGTAATTTCGTATATTTTTCATCATAAAATGCCATAGAAAAATGTGTAAAAGTTCCTTCTATCTTTATATTTTTGGCATTTTTTAATACTTCCACCATTTTTTCTCTATTTTCATATCTAAATCCATATCTTCCAAAACCTGTATCTATCTTTAAATGTGCTTTTACTTCTGTATTTAATTCAGATGCTACTTCTTCTGCTACTTTAACAGCATCTTCTGAACCTAATGTTATTATGACATTCTGTTCTACTAATTTCTTCACATCTTCTTTTATTGCTATTGAAGAAAGCATTAATACTCTATTTTTTATTCCTGCTTCTCTTATCTTTAATGCTTCTTCTACAGTAGCTACAGCAAAGAAATCTATTCCCTCATCCATTAAAAATTTTACATATTGAATAAGTCCTAAACCATATCCATTTCCTTTAACTACAGCAATAATTTTTACTGAATTTCCATTATCATCATTTTCATTTGTCATAGCATGTTCTTTAATTTTATTAATATTATGTCTCAAATCTTCTTTTTTAATAACAATTGTTTTCATCAAAATTCCTTCCTATAATCCATCTAAATATTTCTTCTAGTTTTAATTGACTTTAAATCAACATTTAATTCACTTTAATTCTATTTATAAAATATTTTATAGCTATTATTTACACTTATCTGCTTTTTTGTTATTTATTCAAATTACTTATTAATTTAGTAATTCACTACTTTTTTAATTTCATTTTTATTTGACGTAAATTACGAAATGCCTTTTCTGAAAATTTATATAATTTATATTTCAATGGTTTGTATGGAATGTAAATTTCTCCTAAAAATTCTGTGAATTTTCCTCCAAAGCCTTTTTTAAATCTATATAAACCATACTGTGGATGACTTTCATCTACAATTCCTGATACTCCTCTAAAATCATATATATCATCATGTCTTGCAATTGCCATTTTTATCATTTCCCATTGTAATAAATAATTTGGCATTAAATTACGATGTTCATTACTACTTGCACCATATAAATACCATGTTTTATTACCATAGAAGATTGGAATAACTCCAGATATTGGTTTGCCTTCATAATATGCTAGTAATAATTTCATATGATTAGGTGCCATGTTGTCCCACATTTTTTCAAAATATTCTAATGGTCTTATAATAAATCCATCTCTTGCTCCTGTTTCAACCATTATTCTATGAAAATCTTTTAAATCTTCTCTTGTCCCTTCTTTTACAGTAACACCTTTTCTTCCTGCTAAACGAATATTATATCTCCATTTTTGGTGAAAACCTGCCATAACTTCTTCTTCTGTTTTATCTTTTATATCTAATCTAAAAACATATCTTGGTTGAATTTCATCCATAAAATCTTTTGCATCATCTTTTATTTTATATCCTAATTCTTTTACTATCTCTCTAAATCTTTTATCATCGCTTTCTATATCTGGCTCTATACGTAAAACTATTGCTTTATATTTTTTTGCTAGTTCTGCTGCTCCATCTGTTAATTGCTTTAAAACTTCTACATCATGAATATCACAAACAGGCCCTCTTGATGCATACATAATATTACCGAAAATTGGCATTTTTCTTATCCATACACATAATGAACCAATTATATTTTTATCATCATCCTCTGCTAAAATTACTTCTGGCTTCCAATTTGGCTTTTTAACTTCAGCCCATTCTAGTGATTGTTGAAAATTACATCTTTCATTATTCTCTAAAAATTCTTTATATTTTATCCTTGATTCTTCATCTGTCACAAATCTCATTTTTTACATTATCCTCCTAATTTATAATACATGAGTATTTTACACCAATATCATTTTTTTTACAAGCAAATAAGGTTATTTTTCAAAAAAACAATAGATTTTTGTAAGTAGGCAACAAAAAAACATTAAAAGCTCGAATTTAATCCGATATAATTGGACTAGTATCCGCATACTTTTTTATTTTTAATAAATCTATAATAATATAAAAGTATAGAAATTATGGAATTTTACTTTCCACTTTTTCTATACTTTTATATTATCATAAAAACATAATTTAAAATTTTTGATTACATTTCATTTACGTCGGCGGAATTTTCAGGCGGTCACAAGGTCCGCCCGATGTCTTGTTCTTTGCTCTTAGTCTTCTTTTTTCAGTTTTTTACTTATTTTATTTTTTCTCACTTTTTTAACCTTCTGTTTCTTCTACTTGGAAACTAGATGGTAGAGAAACTACGGGGCGGACGCCAAACGTACCGTAGCTACTGTTGTTGATACTGCCGCTATAATACACATATCTCAAGTTGTACGTGTTGTCAGGGTCCGGAGAAGCCAACCAATAATACGGAGTGCTACTTGAATTATAATTATATTTATTTAATCCTCTTAAATGAAATAACCCTGTTGCTCCAGTATTTGTACTCACTGAACCTGTAGTCTCTAAATCACTTTCTCCTCTTGCTTCATTTAGTTCCGCTAACGTTAAATTATGTACTTCTTCTGCTCCTTCTGTTAAAAATTCTGTCTCACTTAAATTTCCACTTGTCTTTCCATTTACTTTTGTATAATATCCTTCATTAGCAGCTGCACTTGTTCCTTGGCTGAATTTTATCTTTCCAAAATTATATCTTAATCCTGCTGCTGCATACATATTGTAATCATCATTTGAACCTGATGAATAATATTCATTTGCATATCTTTCTCTTTGCTCTGCATTTCCTGCCCAGTTTCCATATTCTCCATTATTTTCTTTATTTCTTATACTAATATATTGATAATATAACTTTGCTGGGATTCCTGTTGAGATTAGTTTTAATCCTGTATATGTTCCATCTCCATTATCTGTTCCTGGATTTAATACTCTCCATCCATTTTCTGCTGTAAATTCATATCCTGTGTATACATCTGTATATGTTACATTATATCTTACATAGTCTCCTATTTTTAATGAACTTTCATATTGATCCACTGTTATTGTATATTTTGTGCTATATTCTTCTCCTTCTACTCTTCCTATTATTTCTACTGTATATTTTCCATTTTTGTTTATCTCTATTCTATATTTTTCTCCTGCTTTTTCTCCTTCTTCTTCTCCTATTTTTATTCTTTCTATTTCTCCTCCTTCTATTTTAGCTTCTATTTCTATATATAATTTTGTTCCTTCTGCTTGGCTTCCTTTTCCTACCTCTTCTCCTGCTTCATTTACTACTTTTGCACTTATTACTTCTGGTCTTGGTCCTGCTTTTTCTATTTCTCCTATTATATTTCCTTCTTTGTCTATCTTTACTTCATATCCTCCTTTTTCTATTGTATATGTATCATCTCCATTATCTACTACTCCTCCAAATTTTTCACTTAAAAAATCTTCTATTGTCTTATTTCCTGTATATCTTTCTATTTGCCATTCATTCAATGCTAGTTTTATTTCATCTTCTGCGTCACCTCTTTCTGATTCTTCTTTAGCCTCTCCTGCATTTTTCAATATTCCATTTTCTCCTCCTACTGCAGCTATTGTCACTCCTGCTAGTATTAATAAAACAACTATGTTTAGTATGTTATCGATGGTTAGGCTGTAGAAAATCAGACTGGAATAAATCACTAGACCAGCCTGACCATCTATAACATTCATCGTAGTAAATTGCGGTAACCTTTTTCTACATCTTTCTATGGGATTTCTATTATTTTCTCTCACTTAATTTTTACCTCTTTTTTAATTTTATTTCACTAACTATTGTATTTTGTTTGATTCCATTGTACAATTAAAGCATAGCTTCCCCCTCCCCAGAATGAACGGGCTTTTAACGGGATATTCAATTGTTTGGGTTTAGCTAGTATTTGGAATTAACATATGACCTTTTTTGCAACACGGACATAGGTTAAAGTCCTTTCCTAGCACTTTCTTTAGTAGTTCAAGAGTGGGAAGCTCTTTCTTTTTGTATATTCTAGTTCTTGTTAGTATTTTACATTTTAATAATTTTTTCTTTTTATTTCTATTTCCAAGTATTCCATAATATCTAATTTTCATAAATTTTGGCGGTAATATATGCATTAGAAATCTTCTAATAAATTCTTCTATTGTTACGGTCATTTCTTTTATTTTGTTTTTATCTTTGTAATCTCTCCATTTAAAAGTTACTTTTCCATCTTCTACTTTTACTATTCTTTCATTTGATATTGCTACTCTATGTGTATATCTTCCTAAATATTGGATTACACTATTTGCATTTTGAAACGGTTCTTTACAATATACTATCCATTCTTTATTATACATTTGATTTATTAATTCATTATATATTGCTGGATTTTCTAGCTCTTTATTTTTTCCATAAAAGTCAACTTTTGTTTCTTTTAGATAGCTTAAAAATTTTCCTCTGAATTTTCTTGACATTACTTTTACAGGTATGAAAAAATCTTCTTCTTTTTCTACCCATTTTCCTAATTCTGTCAGTCCTCCTCCTGTTACTACACAATGTATATGTGGATGATACATTAAATTTTGTCCCCATGTATGTAATATACTAAAAAATCCTATCTCTCCTCCTAAATATTTTTCATCTTCTGCTAATTCTTGTAATGTTTCTGCTGATGCCTTAAACATTATTTTATATATCTTACTTTGATTTTGTATTGCTATATTATATATTTCACTTGGTATTGTAAATACTACATGATAATATTTTATATTTAACACTTCTTCTTTTCTTGCTTCTATCCATTTTAACTTTTTTCCTGTTTGACAATTTGGACAATGTCTATTTCTACATGAATTATATGCTATTTCTTCATGTCCACACTCATCACATACATATTTATGCGCTCCTAATTTATCACTTTTACAATTCTTTATTGTTTTTATTACTTTTTGTTTATATCCTACTGTTTTATTTTTTTCTAAATATTCCTCTAATCCTATTTCTAATATTTCTTGTATTTTTGTCACTTCTTATTTTTCTCCCTTCATAAATTCATCTAATGGATT
>CALXJT010000009.1 GCA_944388695.1 uncultured Clostridia bacterium | reverse complement strand
GCATTTATACTAGCTGTTCCATTAGCAGCTATAGTTATTTTCGCATTAGCTGCAGAATCAGTACTCCAACCTCTAAAGTTATATCCTGAAAGAGATGTTGTTCCAAGAACAATACTAGCATTAACTTTAGAGCCCACATAATTCATATAAGCAGTACCTGTTTTAGAAGAAGTTTTATTATTATATGTCTTTAATGTTGCTGTTACTGTATAAGAATATGATGCATAGAAAGTAGTATTAGCTTGAATACTAGCATTGCCATTAGGTTGAACAGTAATAGAAGCATTAGCTTCGGTTTTAGTAGACCAACCTCTAAAAGTATATCCACTTAAAGATGTTGTACCTAAATTAATAGTCCCATTAGCTTTAGTACCGTTATAACTCATATAAGCAGAACCAGTTTTTGTTGAAGTTTTATTATTATAAGTTTTAAGAGTAGCAGTAATGCCATAAGTATAAGAAGCATAATATGTTGTATTTGCATTTATACTAGCTGTTCCATTAGCAGCTATAGTTATTTTCGCATTAGCTGCAGAATCAGTACTCCAACCTCTAAAAGTATATCCTGAAAGAGATGTTGTACCAAGAGCAATACTAGCATTAACTTTAGAGCCCACATAATTCATATAAGCAGTACCTGTTTTAGAAGAAGTTTTATTATTATATGTCTTTAATGTTGCTGTTACTGTATAAGAATATGATGCATAGAAAGTAGTATTAGCTTGAATACTAGCATTGCCATTAGGTTGAACAGTAATAGAAGCATTAGCTTCGGTTTTAGTAGACCAACCTCTAAAAGTATATCCACTTAAAGATGTTGTACCTAAATTAATAGTCCCATTAGCTTTAGTACCGTTATAACTCATATAAGCAGAACCAGTTTTTGTTGAAGTTTTATTATTATAAGTTTTAAGAGTAGCAGTAATGCCATAAGTATAAGAAGCATAATATGTTGTATTTGCATTTATACTAGCTGTTCCATTAGCAGCTATAGTTATTTTCGCATTAGCTGCAGAATCAGTACTCCAACCTCTAAAGTTATATCCTGAAAGAGATGTTGTTCCAAGAGCAATACTAGCATTAACTTTAGAGCCTACATAATTCATATAAGCTGTTCCTGTTTTCTTTGATGTTTGATTATTATATGTTTTAAGAGTTGCAGTTACAGTATATGTATATGAAGCATAAAATGTTGTATCTGCTTGAATATTTGCATTTCCGTTTGCTTGAACAGTAATAGAAGCATTAGCTGCATTGCTAGTTGACCAACCTCTGAAAGTATATCCGTTTAATGAAGTTGTACCTAAATTAATTGTTCCATTAACTTTTGTACCATTATAACTCATATAAGCAGAACCTTCTTTTGTAGAAGTTTTATTATTATAAGTTTTAAGAGTAGCAGTAATGCCATAAGTATAAGAACCATAATATGTAGTATTAGCATTAATACTAGCTGTTCCATTAGCAGCAATAGTTATCTTTGCATTTGCTGCAGTATCAGTAGACCAACCTCTAAAAGAGTAACCACTAACAGAAGAAGTTCCTAAATTAATATTAGCATTAGTTATCTTACCTTCATAATTCAAGTAAGCAGTACCATTCTTGGTAGAAGTTTGATTATTATAAGTCTTTAAAGTAGCAGTAACAGTTTTTTGCCAAGAATAATAATAAGTAGTATTGGCAGTTATAGCGCCTGGTGCTTTAGTAGTAGCACTAGGAGAGGTATCTGTACTCCAACCTCTATTACTCCAACCTGATGGAGTAGAAACAGTTGGAACAGAAGGAGTACCACCAACTTTAGAGCCTACATAGTTCATATAAGCAGTAGCATTTGCAGAACTACTTGTATAAGCAGAGCCATTATAATATTTATAAGTAGCAGTTACAGTATATGTGTATGAACCATAATATGTTGTATTTTCTTGAATATTAGCTACACCATTAGGTTTTACATTAATATTTGCATTAGCTTCTTTCGCTGTACTCCATCCTCTAAATGTATATCCAGAAAGTGTAATCGTACCTAGATTCAATCCTGCTTTTGTTACTTTTCCTGCATAATCCATATATGCTGTTCCAGCTTTTGTAGTTTTCTGATTATTATAATAGTACAATGTCGCAGTTACACCTTTTTGCCATGAATAATAATATGTTGTATTTGATGTTATAGGACCAGGTGTTGCAACTGTTGCTTGAGATGAAGGATCTGTACTCCATCCTCTATTAGTCCATCCAGAAGGAGTCTTTGTTGTAGGAGCTGTTGGAGTTCCACCTACTTTAGATCCTACATAGTTCATGTAAGCAGTAGCATTAGCAGTAGTAGAAGTATAAGCTGAACCATTATAATATTTATAAGTTCCAGTTACAGTATATGTATATGATGCATAATATGATGTATCTACTTTAATACTTGCAGTACCATTTGCATTGATAGTAATACCTGCATTAGCTTCTTTTGCTATACTCCATCCTCTAAAGTTATATCCACTAAGTGATGTAGTACCTAAAGCAATATTAGCATTTAAAATATTTCCAATATTAGCACTGTTTGCTGCTATAGTACCAGACTTTTTAGTAGACTGATTATTATATGTATATAAAGTTGCATAAATTGTCTTCTTATATAACATATAATAAGTAGTATCAGCATTTACAGTAGTTTCTGCTCCTTCCCCTATACCTGCTGTTGTTGTTGGATCTTTAGAAAGTGTCCATCCATTTTTAGTATAATCAGAATAAGTTCCTGTTACACTTGGTGTATTTATCTTACCTGATGTTGCTGTATTCCAAATTGTAATTGGTACTACTTGATTCTTTTGAGCAGTTCCTTCATAATAAGTAAATGTTACTTTATACGTTTTAGAGAAAATTGCGTATAATGTTATATCTTTTGTTCCAGCTTTCAAACTAGTTAAACCTTTATTAGCATTTTTATCTGTATTCCATCCTACAAATACCCATCCTGGTTTAGTTGCAGTTGGTTTTAAATCAACCTGACTATCTCTCTTTATAGTATCTGTAGTTTTAGTTGCAGATGTTCCTCCATTTGTCTTATAATCATATGTTATTTTAATACCTGGAACTTGAATATTTTCTAAACTATCATCTTCAACTTTTGTTCTATTTCCTACTTTATCATATATATATACTTCTGTATGGAATTTTCCATAAGCATTATTATATTTAGAATTGTCTACATGATATTTCCATGTTGTTCCATCACTTTGTAATTCTCCTTTTAAAGAAGTATTTGTTTCCCAATCAGATGGAATATCTGTCCTATTACCATTCATTTCTGCCCATGTTGGAAATTGAACTCTATCCATTCCAGCGACACCAACATCTTTTACTCCATAAACATATATATCATAACCTGTTGTTGTTACATTTTTAACTTCCACTCTATCATATACAGGTGGATATTTATCTATATTAGTTATTTCACATGATTTAGTAATCAATTTTCCATTTGTATCTCTGCCTTCTGCATAAACAAAACCATTTTCAGTAACTGTTAAATTATATATACTTTTAGAAGAATCCTTTAAATTTTGTTTTGCTTCTTCTAGAGTTTTACCCCATGCATACTTTTTATCTGTCAATAATTCGTGCCATGTTATCTTTGCAATAACATTATCTTTTGTAAGAGTTTTAGGATTAGGATCTATAGTAATCAATTGTTCAGCTTTCTTAACTGTAAAAGGCTTGCTAAATTCAATTGTTTCATTACCTGCTTTATCTTTAGCTCTAACCCACAAATAATAAACACCTTCTGTAGAATCTTCTCTTACTACCTCTGAACCACTTGTAGATATCTGCCATCCATCTGTAGGTTTTTCATTTTTAGTACTCCATACATATTCAAACTCTAAATTCGGACCACTTATCTCACTCTCATTATCCTTTTTACCGTCTCCATCCAAATCATCTATAGTAACCTGTGTCCTAATATCAGCAGTCTTATCTTGATCATCTACACCATAAATTCCTCCATTTGGATTATAAGTTACTGTAGGTGGTACTTTATCAATTTTTGCTTCCGTACTATCAGTTCTTCCCCAGACATCAATCTCTATTACACATGATTCGTCTATCATCATTCCTTCTTCATATTTAATTTTTTCACCATCTATATATACATATTGGTCTTCTGGGGCAACATCTTCTGGATATCTTACTATTAGTAACAAATCCTCATTTGCCCATGTTCCTTCTATATATATAGATTCATCTGAAGGCTTAATCAAAATAATGTGCATATTAGATGTTTCATCAGTAATAATATCTTCATAAATTTCATCTAATTCGTCATCACCTACTTGATAATCACTCTCCATCTTTGAAACTTCTTTAGATTGTGAATTAAGAGTATTACTTGTTGAAATATATATTCCAAGTCCAACAGTAATAAAGAAAATAAGCGCAATTAAGACAAATAGTGTAATAGAACCACTATTTCCTCTTTTGAATCGCTTAAAAAATTGGTTCAATTTGTCAGAAAACTTTTTCATCCCTCTACTCCTTTACATAATTTCAATATCTATTTATTTTAATTTTACTATTGAAAAAAAACAAAATCAATACTGAAAAATTTGGTAAATTTGGTAGAAATTTTTTCTATTTACGGATATTCATTTTGCAACATTCATTAACTAATTTTAATTTTTAATTACACTTATATTACAAAAATATAACAAAAAAGACCTTTCTCAAAAAAGCCTTATTTCCGTAAATTTAAACAGTTTTCTACAAACAAATATTAGAATCTAAAAAAAGAGAATAATCTCACTTTCATAAGATTATTCTCTTTTTAAACTCTATTGCATTAATCTAAATTTCATATTAAATTTCAAATTAACACCTATCGTCTTCTTCCTCTTCCGAACAAAATTGAGTGTCCCCAAAATTCGGATTATTTATTCTTGCTTTTTCCTAACTACCTTAACAATAATCAAGTATGTTCCTAATCCTAAGATTACAAGAGCTATTATACTTACTGTTATTGGTAGTACAAAGTTTCTATTAGCACCAGTTGATGGTACAATTATAACTTCTTCTGATGTAGAGTCGTCTGTTTCTTGTTGATGTTTAGTTGGTACATAGTTACCTGGTGTTGATGTAGGTTTACCTCCACCTGGTTTTGTTAATAATACTAACTCTGCTTGGTTTGTAAAGTTTGCATCTTCTGAAGAGTTTAATACTTTTTCTACTGCCATCATAACATCTCCACCTTCTGCAGGTCTTTCTTCATTATTAACTCTACGTATTGGTTTTAATTTTGCATCTTGTAAATAATGTGTTACATATATTTTGTTTTCATCTATTTCAAATGATTGTACTTCACCATTTGATAATTCTTGGTCAAATGTTCCTGTTTCCAATGCATTTGTTACAGATTCATCAACTAATCCTAAATTCTTTAAGTCTTCTACTGTTTGTACTTGCTCCCATTGATATTGTTCATTTAATGGATCTGTTTCTCTATATACTGTCTTCGCATCCAAGTAATCGACAATTGTTGAAGGGGTTATTGTTACTATATCATTTTCTTTCTCTGTTTCTCCATTTTGTCTATTATCATAGTAACCTTTACCAAATTCATAGAATCCTTGTGACATATAGTCTGCATTACTTGTATTTTCTGTTCTCATCTTATATTCCATTTGAACTGTAGCACCTTGTATCAATTCACTATCTAGCTCTGCTCTTAAGAATCCATTTTGTACTGTTATTCCATTTTCTACAACTGGTTTTACATAGCTTAAATAGTTTGTTGAACCTGTCATATTTCCGTTTTCATCTATAGTTGCATCTACTAATGTTCTACCATCTGCTAATATAATTTTAATCTTACTTAATGATTTTACAAAGTTTACACTCTGTACAGGTCTTTGTGTAATACCAAAGTCCAGATTATTTACAACGAATGCTACTCTATTTTGAACTCTATCTAATGTGATTGACATTATAATTTCATCTGCTGAACTTCCTTCGTCTGCGTATTCAAGTTCGAATTCCATTTCTGGTGTTGTTGATGTCATATATCTTGTTGTAACTTCTGTTGTATAATTATATCCACCATCTGGATTTAATTCATTATCAATTTGTTGTCTTGTACTATAATCATCTAATGCATGTGAAGTTCTAGTTGTTGATTCGTTTGCATCCTTAAAGAATTTATCATTATTGCTTTCTGCCTCATATGTTGCTTGGTCTAAGTTTGTAGCTT
The DNA here is from genome assembly GCA_944388695.1 of uncultured Clostridia bacterium. Taxonomy (GTDB): domain Bacteria; phylum Bacillota; class Clostridia; order TANB77; family CAG-508; genus CAG-269. The sequence goes on along the minus strand of CALXJT010000009.1, from coordinate 38,019 downwards.
TATAATTTTCTACAACATCTTCATATGGTACTTGCTGTCCATCAACAATCTTATATGTTCCATCTCCCCAAGTATATTTAATCTTATATCTTCCTGGTACATATCCTACTATTGAATAATTACCACTTGAATCTGTTGAAGCATCACATACTGCATCTGTCCATTCTTCAGTTCTTTCATCAAATACTTTTGCTGTTTCTCCAGTTTCTGCATCAATTAATTCAACTTTAACTCCTCCTACTGCATTTTCACCTTCGTCATATGTTGAGTTACCTTGACGAACATTGTCTGATTCTAATAATCCTTCATCTGCATTATCTTCAAATACTGTTCCATTAAGTTGTCTTGCATTTGCAAGAGTTATTGCAATTGGTGGTGCTGCATCTGTATCATCTTCATATGTTGAACTATCTCCTGGTATTGCATTTTCTGGTACAGAATCCTTATCAACTGCTGCATATAAACTTGTTTTATTAATATCTGTATATGATGTATATGATGTTATTTCTGCATAATTATTTAATAAGTTTCCTGCTGCTTCTATTTGACTTAAGTCATTATTTGCAGCTTTTGCTACTCTTAACATTTCTACTACATTTTCATTTGATAATTCAAATTGTAAGTAAATATACTTTTTAGTATTATTCATCGCTGATTCATCTGTATTTGAAACTGATGCATCAACTAATACATTTGCATTATTTATAACAAGTTTTGTATATGTATCGTTTGAATAACTACTATCTATATAGTAATCAACATTTGGTTGTAATTCTCCTGTTATAGTTCCTTTTTCTTGATCTACACCTGTTCCTACTGAAACTAATGTATATCTCTTATCAAAGTAATCAACCATACTATTTACTTGTGATACTATTGTTTCTTCATTTCTTATTGCTAATTTATATGTCAAGTAAACTTTCAATGGATCATCTCGATGTTGTTCATAATAGTTTGCATCTGATTCATAAATAGGTCTTGTATATGTTAAGTCACTATATGGACTTCTATATCTTACACCAACATTCCATGCATCTTGTGTATAATCCATCTCATCACCTTGTACATGTTGTGAACGTTGATCATATTCGTAAATATGTCCATATCCTGCTATTTCCATCTTAACATTTTGTAAGTCTTGACTTATCGCTAAATCTGCTTGTGCTCTTCTATAAATACCTAAGTTAATAAATTTAACCTCTGTAATACCATGTCCTCTTTCATATGGTATTTCGTAACCTGCATTATCTGTTGTTGCAAGTATTGTACATTCACTTGTATCTGAAAGCATTGCTGATTGAGTTTCTGAATTCAATTCATATTTTACATTGTATACAGTGTTTCCATTTGCATCTTTTACCTCTGCTATATCTCTTGAATCTCCACCTTCTACTCTTGCAAATTGATTATTGAATTCTTGTCTATTATTACCTTCTGCTGCTTTACTTCCATTGTCTTTATCTAAATGTGGAATTACATTTTGATAAATTAATCCATCATATTCAAATTCAATATAGTAATCTGGTAATTTATCAGCTTCTACATCTTCAAATAAATATGCTCCATTTTCATCTGTCACTGTTTCTTGAAGTACTGTATTTCCTTCTTTTAATCTAACTGTTATTCCTGGTACTAAAATATCTCCATCATCATAGTCCGCATCATTATATAAGTCATTTCTTGTTGACATTTTTGTAGATTGAACATCTTCCCATACATATCCTGATAATTTAATATATTTTATCCAGTTTTCTACAACTGTGTAAGTAGATTGTCTACGCTTTACTGTAATATTTATAGTTTCTATTGATGGTACATATCCATAATTTGGATTATTTACCTCTACTAATTCATATCTACCTTTCCATAGTTTTGTAATGTCTATTTTACCTTGTTCATCTGTTATAATTCTTGCATTTGAATCTGTAGTATATACTGCTTCTCCTTTATCATTTACTGTTACATATTGTCCTGCCATATGTCCTTCTAATTGTTTTAAAGTAAATTCTACGCCTTTTAATTTAATATCATGATTATCTCTATCTACTTTCTCAATATGTAACTCTCCTAATTGGTTCTCATTAGTTACCACTTGTGTAGTTGTATCATTTCTATTAATTGTTACATTTATTTTATCTGGATTTACAATATATCCATAGTTTGGATTATCAATCTCTTGTAACTCGTAATTTCCTCTCCACAATTTAGTTATTTCTATACGTCCAACATCATTTGTTATAATATATCCTACACTATCACTATATTGTGCCTCACCATTAGAATTTACTGTTACATATTTTCCAGTCATTTGTCCTGATGTTTGTCTTAATGTAAATTTAACTTGTTTTAATTTTATAGATGGGTCATCTTTATCTTGTTTTTCAATTACTAAATTACCTAATTGATTTTCGTTTGGTATTATCTTACTTGTATCTTGTCGTTTTTGAATACTAACATTTATTGAAGTTGGATCTACTAAATATCCGTAATTTGGGTTGTCAATTTCTTTTAATTCATAATTTCCTACCCATAAACCATTAACCTCTATATGTCCATTAATATCTGTTACTAAATATCCAACATTATCACTATATTGTGCCTTTCCGCTAGCATCAACTGTTACATATTTTCCTGCCATTCTTCCTACTGTTTGTCTTAATGTAAATTTAACATTTGCTAATTTTTTATCTGGTTTATCTTTATCTACTTTATCTAGAATTAAATTTCCAAATTGAAAATCATTTCCTACTGTTTTTTCTATTACAGCATCATTTCCATCTAAAGTTAATTGTACTGGTTCAGAAAGTGGTACATATCCTGGATTTGGGTTTTTAGTTTCATATGCTTCATAATTTCCTACTACTAATCCAGGTACTGTAAATGAACCATCTGCTCCTGTAACAAATTCTGTTGCATCATTTCTTGATTCTACATAACTTACTACACCATTTTGATATTTAATCCATCTACCTAAATCTTTATTTCTCAATACAAAACCTACATTTCTTAAAGGCTCATTTGTATCTGAATCTGCTTTACGTACTCTTAAAGATTTTGTAATTTTAAAATTTGGATGTAATGTTACATCTAAATTTGCTGTTTTATTTTCACCTTTTATCTGACTATATAGTAAGTTTTGGTGTTGGTTTTTATAATCTTGTAATAACCAAACATCTCCATAATATACAGTCTGTGATTTACTTCCTGTTATATGTATACTATTAATTTCTGTAATTCCTGCATCTGCATAGAATGTAAGATATATTTCTCTATTTGCTGGTAATTCTGAAGGAGCAACCCATCTTTCTGTTGTACCATCAAAATATCCAACCCATAATTTATGAGAATCCCCATAGTTTGCAGATCTTGTACATTCACCAATATTTGTTGATACAGTTATATCAGAAAGAGGTATTGAATAATCAAATTTAAATGGTCCCACTCTTATATATGATATATTATCTGAAGCATATAAATATTGTGTTGATGTTACTTTACTATAATCTGTATTATCTTTTAATGTAGGATTTGCTAAAGATGTACCTGCATTTATTTTTCCGCTTCCTGTTAAAGTTCCAACTGTTTGAGCATAGCTTCTTGCTTGTTTCATTATATCCATTCCTTCAACTTCTGCATCAAAAGCATCATTTCCTGCAACTGCTGAAGCAAGTCCACCTATATCAGCACATTCTTTTAACCATTTTGTTGAAAGTGAATATACACATTTTGCAGCATCTGTATACGCATGTACTTCACTACCATAACCTTGATTTAATGATAATATATATGCTAATTGACCATTATATTCACTATATTTTATTTGTCCTTGTAATATACCATCTTGTATATAGTTACCATCTATAAATACATGTGCTAATGCAACATACATTCTATTACCATTAAAAGGTCTATCATGTGCTAAACAATATATATCTCTTCTATTTCTCATCCATGAATGTCTCATAGGAATATATTTTGCATCATAAGGACTTTCTGTATTCAAATCATTTAATGCCTGTTCAAGACTATAATATGCTCCTATTTGATTTTTCTCTGCTTCTGTAGCAGCATATCTTCCAGAAGTCCACGTTCCAGTACTAGTATTAAAATATTGAGGATTTGTAAGTGCTTCTACTTTTGTAGAAAAACCAAATATTGATATTGTTATTAAAATTCCCATAAATAGTATTTTTAGTATATTATTACTTATCTTATCTTCCATAAAAACTTACCTCCTTTCCTTATATCTTTCTTTTATAAATATATCTAGTTATAACTATTGCAATTCCTGCTAATACAACTATTGAAGTAATTACTATAAATACTGTAGCAACTATTTCACCAGTCTTAATACTGAAGATTACATCTGCTGATCCTAGATCATCTTCACCTTGAACATTATTTCCTGCAATAGAATCTTTTTCTGTTAAACCTTGCTCATTATATGATTCTACTATTTCTGCTGTATTTCCTATTCTTCCTAAATTATTTTCTGTCATTTGTTTTGTAAGAACTAATGTCAATGTTTTAGTTTCACCTGGTGCTATTTTTTCATTTGCTAAACTTGAATTATATAATTTTCCACCTTGCTCATACCAATCTTTATTCATTTCTGAACTAAATTGATATTCACTAGATACATTGTCTACAATATTTCTTACATAAGCATCAACTTCACCTTCATTAGTTATTTTAATATTATATTCTACAACTGCTGTTGTTCCATTTAATAATTTAGAATCAATTTCGGCTTTAGCAAATGTTGTTCCATCTTCAAAGTCTTGAGTTGATGTACCTTTAGAATTTTGTATTACAATTCTACCTATTTCTTTATCTAATTTTAAGTCGAATATTTTTGCTTCTTTTAATCCTATATTTACATTTGCAATATTTGAATCTTCTATTCTTATAATTTCTGTTGCTCCTACTTCTTTATTTTCACCATTTATCTCCATTGTAGTATTAATAGCTTTTGAAGTAAGATTTGAATCAATTCCTGCTTTTTCATAATCTGTTAATCTATAATTTTGTGTATCATATTCAAATACTACTATGTATTCACCTTGAGGTATTCCTGTTATACTATAGAATCCGTTATTATTTGTAGTAGCTTCTATAATATTGCCATTTCTATCTGTTAAGAATTCATTAGTTCTTGTATTTAAGACTCTTACTATAATGCCTGATAATTTTTGTTCTGTTGAACCTTTCTCACCATTTTCATCTTCATCTAACCATGCTGTACCTGAAATTATTTTTGATTCTGTTTCATCTCCTGGGTCATCTGGATCTCCTGGATCTGTTCCTGGATCTGAACCGCCCTCTAAAGCTGTTACTTCAAATACTTTTACAGTTTCATTTCCAAGAGCATCTCTAGCATAAACTGTATATGTACCATTTTCAGTTACATTAAATGTTCCCATTGCTGAATTTCCATCTTTATTAATTTCTACTTCTTCTCCATTATTTTGGAAATAAACTTCAGTTTGTTCTCCTTTTGTGATTTTTACAATATCTATCTCATTCATATTATCTTCTGCTAATATTGTAAGCTCTAGATTTGATTCATCTATTTTGTTTTGTGATACTGTAATTTCTGGTGGCTCTATATCTTCTTCTCCTGGTGTATCTTCTATACTAGTTATATTAATTCCTTCTATTACTTCGTTTCCAGTAGCATCTTTTGCATATACTGTGTACATACCTGTTCTACTAATAACAAAACTTGTATTTATTGTACTTTCTGAACTGTCCTCTACTAATATTGAACCATATTCTCTAAAGAAACTAATATCATAACTTCCTTCCACCCATTTAACTACATCAATATCAGAATCTGTATCTTGTACTGTTACATCAATTTGTTTTAAATTACTACTATTTTGTGATAATGTAATTGTTGGTAATTCTGTTGGATCTGGTTCTACAACTTCTGGTTCTACAATATGTGAAATTGTAGCTGAATCATAAAAGATTCCACTAACATCTAATTCTACTGTATTTATAATTTCTCTTACTTCTGTGTTTCCTGGTATACGGTTTGGTGTAACTATTATTTCATAATTTACCTCTCCACTTGCAGGTAATTCTAAATCATCAAATTCTATTTTTCTTGTATCAAGATCCCATAATATATATCCATTTTCTTCTGATAACTCTTGACCATTTAGTTTAACAGATTTTATACTTACATCATCTGAATATTCATCTATTACTTGTATTTTTGCAGATCTCTCATTATTATTATTTTTTACATTAATATTGTAAACTATATCTTGACCATCTTCTACATATTCTCCTGCATTTGGTGATGTAATATCTACAGAAACATTTGCTGAATGAATAATTAAATCTTTATTATTAGATTTATATTCATCACCATTTACTGTTGCTTTTGCACTTAATGATTGAAACTTATGACTTTCACCAGGGAAAATTGGCATTGTTATTTCGATTGTTATTGATCTTTCTTCTCCTGCTTCCATAGATGGTATTGTATATGTTTTATTATCATCACTTACTATCATATCTGTATTTATTGGTGCATAACTCATTATCTCTAATTCTGAAGAATCTATAACTAAATTTACGTTTTCAAGTTTTTCATCTGAAATATTTTGTAATTCAAAATAATATCTATAAGCATATCCTGATTGTATATTATCTGTCATACTCTTAATTTCTACATTACTTAAAGCAATACTTAATTTTCCTTCTGCCACATTTGTAACTACATAATTTGATTCTTTTATTACTTCACCATATGTAATAGTTGCTTTATTAGATATTTGTGTTAAATTTTCAGCATCATTTTTCGCTCTTACCATATAAGTTCTTGTTACTGTTTCTCCAACTTTTAAATTATCTATTGTAAATGTAACATCTTTTATATCTTCTTTTTCTAAAAATCCTGCTAATTTTCCTTCTGGATTATCATCTCCATCATCACTACCACGAACTATTTCTTCTACATAAACCATTCCATCTGGTACTGTTGCAGATGCTGTAACATCACTTACATCTTCTGAACCTGTATTTGCTATCTCAATTTCATATGTAAGTATTTCTCCTCTTTTTACAGAACTTGCTTCATCTTTTCCTACATATGCTTTTAGATTTGCTTCTACCACTGGTCCTTTTGGTGTTTCTAAAGATACTTGGTCTAAACTTGTTGTTTCAAGTAATGATGTTGAATTATTTGTATATGTAATTCCATATCCTTGTTTTGCAACTTGATTATATTCTAGATTTGCTGGGATAGTTACATCATATCCAAAACTTATTTGTTCTTGATTTTCCATGCTGTTTATTACTATTAAATATTTTTTAGCACTTGCTCCGTCTGCTAATGTTTCTGACCATTGATTATTTACATCATCAACATTTGTTGTTGCAGTAGTATTTGAGCTATAATATACTTTATATCTTTCTGATTCAATTCCATTTAATGTAATTCCACTAACTGATGTAGCTATATCATTTCCTTCTACAGCTCCCTCTGTTGGGAATGTTCCTAAAATTCTTATATCTGAAACTACACTTTCTGTATTATTCAATATTTGGTTACTTACACTTACTATATTTTGATCTGTTCCCAATGGTAAAGTTCCTGTTTTTGTTCCATCATTATTAATTACATTGATACCATAATTATTTGTTTCTATTGTAGTTACCATTCCTTTATAAGAAACTATATTAACTATTGTATTTGTTTCTCCTTGTGCTTTACCTTCTGGATAACTATGTGCTTTTTCATTAGTATAAATAAGTCCTATTGCTTCTTGTGAACTTCCAGATTTTCTATCTACTGTTATATCTGCATTAATTATAATTGTTGGTCCTTCTATAGCTTCCTCTGTATATTTCATTTGTTCACCAGTAATTTGTATTTCAATCACATTGCCATTTAATACTGCATTTGTTATTTCCATTCCATCTGCATATAATAAATGTATATCTTTAACATCGATTTCTTGGAATTTATCTGGTAATACAATTCTTACTGTTGGATTTTTATATAACTCATTCTTCTCATCTCTTGTTTGCATTATAACTCTAATTTCTACATCTTCATTCTTCATCATTGCTGATAAATCTGTTCTATCCACTTCAATTCTAGCTGATGTTTCTGCTTCTTTTAATTGAATTGTTGCAGTAGATGCTGGTAATGCTGTATCAGACATTCCTTGTATTTTATAACTTCCTTCTAGTGTATAATTCATTCCTGTTAATGCTCTTACTGTATCTTCACTATTTTGTCCTATCACTTTTGTATTTTTAATAACTAATTTACCTGAATTAACAGGTTGTGATAAAACAAAGTATACTGAATCTATATCTGCATAATTTACTTGTATATTTCCGTCTTTATCTTCTACAGAATCTCTATTTATCACTGTTACAAGTGAATTATCTGCTACATTATATATGCTTATCTGTCCATTTTCACCTAATATATCTATCATATTTTGTTTTGAAATAACAGTTCTTCTTTGTTTTACATTTTGTAATCCCATTGTACTTAAATTTTCTTGTACTCTTACTTCTGATGCAATATTTGGAGCTGTGATATTTACATTTATATTTTCTGTAAATTCTCTTTCTATTCCTGCATATAATTTACCTTTTGCTATTTCATTTTCTTGATTTTCAATATTTATAGAAATCATTCCATCTTTTTCTTCTCCAGATGGTTGTATTTCATATTTTGATTTAGCAACTGTTCCATTCAAGTCATGTAATCCAACTTCTAAATTTGCTGGTATAGGTTGTTTCTCTAAAGCTGTTGTATCTGAATATATATATGTAATTATATATTTATCCATTCCTTCTTTATTCCAAACTACTTTATTCTCTGAATTTGGATCATTTCTTAAAGTAATTGTTGTCTTTCCTGTACTTGAATCATATACCCAATCCTCATCAGATAATTCTTTACCATTTATAATCAATTCATCCATTGAACTTATCATAACTTGCTCTGGATATTTATCATTAATTTTAGGAGCTGTCATTTCTAGTATTTGATAATACATAGGATACAAATTATTTTCCATTCCCGCTGTTACTTGAATTTGTATCATTCTTTTTTGAGCATCACCAAAATAACTAACTTTATTTGTTATCAATTCTTCAGATAAAGTTATTCCTTTAAAACTTTCATCATATGGACTCTTTAATACTAAAGTTACTGCTCTTTCTCCTATCAATTTATTCTCTTTTTCTGAACTGTCCATATATATTCCATCTATTGAAAGTTTTGATTCCATGTCTCTCATACTTAAGTCATATAAATCATCCTTTATTGGCTCTATCCCTATATCAAACTCTTTAGCTTCACCTGCATTTATTTGACTTAAATATATAGTATTTCCTTCAATTTTAGTTATTCCTTCACTTAAAATATCAGTTTTTAATTTAAAGTTACTGCCATCTAATAACTTAACAGTACCATTAAAATATCCCTCTTTCTTAACCTCTATTTTTAAGTGTAATTTTAGATTTTCTGCATTCATTTTTACTTCTAATCTATCTGCTCCATTGCCATCACCATCAACTAAATGTGCAGAAAACGCTACATTTTTTTGATTTGTATAATCTTCACCACTAATGGCTTCTGCAGCATATGATATTACATTCATTCCAAGTAATAATACATTTGCCATTGTCATTGTAATTATCAATACTATAGCTATAAAAACTTGCAATATTCTACCTTTCATAATACTCCCTCCTAAAATCCAAATTCGTTATTATTTATTATGTAATATGATACAAATTATTCTCTGAAGTGTCAATAGACATTTTTTCTTGTTTTTTCCAATATTTCAAGATTAATTTTTTCCTTTTACGGAAAGTCTTTTAGCCGAAATATTACATTTTTGTATCTTTTTTATTACATTTTTATTTCATTAAAGCGACATAATAACTCTATATTATATTATACATTGATTTCTCAAGTTTTTCAAGGGGTTTTGCAAAATTTAATGCCGAAAAAGAGCGAACATTGGGGACACTCCATTTTGTTCGGGAAAATTTTCCCGAACAAAATGGAGTGTCCCCAATGTTCGCCCTTTTTCAGCATCAAATTAGCTTATTCTCGTCGTTTAAGAACCTTAAATATTATCAAAACAATTCCAGTTGCCAATATCATAAATGCCACTACAAGAATTATAGCAATAGTATAATCTCTATTTTCACCAGTTGAAGGTGTAACTATAAGTTCTTCTGAAGTTGAATCATCCACTTCTTGTTGATGTTTTGTTGGCACGTAATTACCTGGAGTAGAAGTTGGCTTACTTCCACCTGGCTTATTAAGTACAATCAACTCTGCCTGGTTTGTAAAGTTTGCATCTTCTGCAGAATTCAATACTTTTTCAACTGCAATCATAACATCTCCACCTTCTGCAGGTCTTTCTTCATTATTAACTTTACGTATAGGTCTCAATTTTACACCTTGTGCTGCTAAATAACCTGTTGTATATATTTTATTTTCGTCTACATCAAACACTTGAGTTTCACCATTAGCTAACTCTTGTTCAAATTCTCCTGATTCTATAGCATCTGTTACAGACTCATCAACTAATCCTAAATCTTTCAAATCTTGTACTGATCTAACTTGTTCCCATTGATATTGTTCATTTAATGGGTCTGTTTCTCTATAAACTGTCTTTGCATCCAAGTAATCAACTATTTTTGATGGTGTTATTGTTACTATATCATTTTCTTTTTCTGTTTCACCATTTTGTCTATTATCATAATATCCTTTACCATATTGATAAAATCCTTGTGACAGATAATCTGCATTACTTGTATTTTCTGTTCTTAAATTATATTCCATTTCAACTGTTGCACCTTGAATTATTTCACTATCAAGTTCTGCTTTTAAGAATCCATTTTCTATTGTTATTCCATTTTCTTTAACTGGTTTTACATAGCTTAAATAATTTGTTGAACCTGATAAATTTCCATTTTCGTCAATTGTTGCATCAATTAAAGTTCTACCATCTGCTAATACAATTTTTATTTTTCTTAATGATTTTACAAAGTTTACACTTTGTACAGGTCTTCTTATAATACCAAAGTCCAAATTGTTAACAGTAAATGCTACTCTATTTTCTAATCTGTCTAATGTAATTGATGTTACAATTTCATCTGCTGTACTTCCTTCATCTGCATATTCAAGCTCAAATTCCATAGTTGGAGTTGTTGATGTCATATATCTTGTTGTAACTTCTGTACTATAGTTATATCCATCATCTGGATTTAACTGCTCATCTATTTCTTGTCTTAATGTATAATCATCTAATGCATGTGACCTTTTTACATCTGATTCATTTGCATCTTTAAAGAATTTATCATTATTCTCCTCCGCTTCATGTGTAGCTTGGTCAAGATTTGTTGCTTTGTAATCTTCTACAACATTTTCATATGGTATTTCTTCACCATCTACAATTTTAAATGTTCCATCTCCCCAAGTATACTTAATCTTATATCTTCCAGGTATATATCCCGAAATTGTATATTCACCTTGAGAATTTGTTGTAGAATCACATGTTGCATCTATCCATTCATTATTTTGTTCATCATATACTCTTGCCGTTTCTCCAGTTTCCGCATCAATCAACTCTGCAACTACTCCACCTACTGGATTTTCTCCTTCATCAAATGTTGTATTTCCCTGACGAATATTATCTGTTTCTAATAAATTCTCATCTGCACTATCTTCGAACACTGAACCTTTTACTTCTCTTGCATTTGCAAGTGTTATTGCAATTGGTGGTGCTGAATCTGTATCATCTTCATATGTTGCTGTATCTTCTGGCTCTGCATTTTCTGGTACAGAATCTTTATCCACTGCTGCATATAACTTTGTTTTATTCATATCTGTATATGATGTATATGATGTAATTTCTGCACAATTCTCCATTAAATTTCCTGCATCTTCTATTGCATTCAAATCATTATTTAGTGCTTTTGCTACATTTAACATCTCTACTATATTTTCATTTGATACTTCAAATTGAATATATATGTATTTTTTAGTCTTATCTTTTTCTGCTTCATTTGTATTTGATACAGATGCATTTACTAAAATATTTGCATTATTTATAACAAGTTTTGTATGTCTATTACTTGAATAACTATCATCAATATACCAATCAACATTTTGCTGTAATATTCCAGTTAAGTTACCTGTTGAATTATCTACACCTGTTCCTACTGCTCTTATTGTATATCTACTATCAAAGTAATCAACTAAACTATTTACTTGTGATACTATTGTTTCTTCATTTCTTATTGCCAATTTATATGTTAAAGAAACTTTTAGTGGTTGGCTAGGGTCTTCCTCATAATGTTTAGCATCTGCTTCATAAATTGGTCTTGTATATGTTAAGTCACTAAATGGACTTCTATATCTTACACCAACATTCCACCTCATATCTGCGTAATCTGTAGAATCATTATCTGTTGCATGGTCTGCACGTTGATCATATCTATAAATATGTGCATATCCTGCAATTTCCATTTTTACATTCTCTAAATCCTGACTAATTGCTAAATCTGCTTGTGTTCTTCTATATACACCAAGATTTATATTTTCTACTTCATGAATACCATGTCCTTTTTCATATGGTATTTCATATCCTGATCTATTTGTATCTGCCGTAATTATACATTCACTAGGATACCTTATTGATGCAGAATGATTTTGCTCATCTAAATTATATTTTACTTCATATACTGTATTTCCATTTGCGTCTTTTACTTCTGCAGTATCTCTAGAATTACCTCCTTCAACACTCGCAAATTGATTATTAAATGTATCTCTTAAACTTCCTTCTATTGCTTTACTTCCATTGTCATCATTTGTATGAAGCTTTACATCTTGATAAATTAAACCATCATATTCAAATTCAATATAATATTTTGATAATTCATCTACATCTACTTTTTCAAATACATATGCTCCATTTTGATCAGTTACTTTTTCTTGTAAAACTCTATTACCTTCTTTTAATCTTACTTTTATTCCTGAAACTAAAATATCTTGATCATCATAATCTGCATCTTTATATAAATCATTTCGTGTTGACATTTTTGTAGATTGAACATCTTCCCATACATATCCTTTAAGTTTTATATATTTTAATTTATTTTCTACAACTACACTTGTAGTTTCCCTTTTCCTTATAGTTATAGTTTGTTTAGGTGTTATAGGAACATATGCTTCATCTGGAATGTGTGTTTCTATTAATTCATAAGTTCCAACCCATAATTTTTCTATATGTATTCTTCCTTCTGCATTTGTTTTTATTGTAACTTTATTATCACTATATGCTGCATTTCCATTAGAATCAACATATACATATTTACCTTTCATATGTCCTTCTGTTTGCCTTAATGTAAACTCTACATCTTTTAATACTATATCATGATTATCTAAATCTACTTTTAATAAATCAAATGCTCCTAATAAATACTCATTATATCTTGTAATACTTGTAGTTTCTCTTTTTCTTATCGTAACTTCTACAGGTGTTGAATCTACAAGATATCCGTAATTTGGATTATTAACTTCTATTAATTCATATTTACCAATCCATAATCTATCTATATGAATTTTTCCTTCAACATTTGTTTTTATTGTAACTACATTATTACTATATGCTGCATTTCCATTAGAATCTACACTTACATATTTTCCTGCCATATGGCCATCTTTCTTTCTTAATGTAAACTCTACATTAGGTAATCCTAAATTTGTAAGATCTTTATCTACTTTTAATATATCTAAAGAACCTAATTGATATTCATTTGGTACTTGTTGTACTGTAGTTTGTCTTTTATTTATTGTCAAATAGATTTTTTGAGTATTAACTAAATATCCATAATTTGGGTTATTTGTTTCTTCTAGCTCATATGAACCTACCCATAATTTATCAATTTTAATTTGTCCTAATGAATTTGTCTTCATTGTTACTGGATTACTACTATATGTTGCATTTCCACTTGAATCCACTCCTACATATTTTCCAGCCATATGTCCTTGAGTTTGCTTCAATCTAAACTCTACACCCTCTAATTTTATTGAAGGTATATCTTTATCATACTTATTTATCTCCAATTTTCCATGCGAAAATCCATTCTCAACTGTTCTAGTAGTCGTCTGACCTCTATTTACTTGAATACTTCCTGAATAATCTACTAAATATCCTTGATTTGGATTTTCCACCTCTCTTAATTCATAATTTCCAGTAACTAAATCATTAATATATAAATCTCCAGAACCATTAGTTTGTACTGTAACTTGTGAATTATTATATACTGCCTTTCCTGATGAATTTACACTTACATATTTACCATTCATACTACCTGAAGTAGCTCTTAATGTAAATTTTACATTAGGAAGTTTTATATTATGATTATCTTGGTCTACCTTATGTATTTCCAAATTTCCTGACTTCCTCAAGTTTGTTATCTTAACCTGTATTGTTGCAGAATCTCCATTTAAACTTATTGCCCTTGTAAGAGATGTTGCCGGGTATAGCGGATTAGAACTTGAAACCTCATATGCTTCATAATTTCCAACTACTAAATTATTTACTGTTATATTTCCACTTCCATTTGTTACAAATTCAGTTGCTTGATTTCTATCTGCCACATATTTTGTAACTCCATTTTCTACTTTTACATATTTATTTGCATCTGTATTTCTTAATATAAATCCCACACCTGAAATTGGTATTGATTGATTTTCTTGATCAACTTTTAAAATTTGTAAGTTTCTTGTTACTGGTACTTGTATAGTATTAACTTGTTTTCTATACCACAAATTCATTCTTCCACTACCACTACTTGGTTTTACTAAAACTAATTTTTGTTGACCAGCACCCGCATTTGGTTCTAATACCCATATATCAGTCTTATATATTGTACCTTTATCTACTGCACCTTCTAGTTCTATAGCTTCTATACGCGTATCTCCGTCATTAGCCAAAATACTTAAATATGTATCCCAACCAGAATTCAAGTTAGCTGGATCCCACCAATTTTCAACACTTCCTGTAAACTGACTAGTCCATAATTTATCTGGTTTTTGTCTTGTAGTATATGAATATGTTCCTTTATTTGTTTTTACAGTTACTTTTGATAAATCTCCTTCATATTCCCAATTAAAAGGTCCTATACGTATCCATGGTGTTCCATCTGCTGCATTATATAAAACTGATGTTACTCTATTATAATCTGTTTTATCTGTTATACCTTGAGCATAACCACTTCCAGATGGTTTAGTTGAACTAGTTGATTGTGCTTTTTCAATAGTCATTGTACCAACATTATCTGCATATTTATATGAATCATTATATAAATTTCTCTCTGAATCTCTTGGTGGAACATGTGGAACTCCTGGTGTTGTACAACCACCATCAGTAAAAGCATTATTTGCATCACAATACCAATTAAATCCAAAATCTCGAGTTACAGTATTTCCAAACCACTCATTTGATATTCTATATAACACTCTTTGTGTTGTAGTTTGTCCATCACCAGTTCCAAGCTCAATACCATATCCCTTTTCATATCCATGATTTGCTGAAAGTATATATGCAATTGCACCACTTGAAGTAGATATTGATGATGTTCTAAACCATCCATTTTTATAACCCCATCCAGTCATTTTATTTCCATCTATAGTAAAACGTGTCAAAACATGATAATTAGGATTCCTAGGTCCATTTTCATCTATAGGAACTGGTACCCAGTGTTGTATACAATATAGATCTCTTCTTGCAGACATGGTTTGTGTACCATGTATATATACGCCTTGCCCCATATTATCTTGGCCATTAGCCAATATCCCATCTAATGTTATAGCTTTAACTTGAGTAACCGAAAATATTACAAAAACTATAAAAAACGAAATTATTATCCCAATTCTATGCTTCATTTTTCCCCTCCTTTCCTAAAATTCTCTTTTATTTAAATATCTAATTATCATAAATGCTGAAATTCCTAAAACTGCTATTGTACCAACTATGATCGCTACTGTTGCTACAACTTGACCTGTTTTTATACTAAATATAACATCTGCAGACCCCATATCATCTTCACCTTGAAGATTATTTGCAAGTATTGAATCTCTATCTGTCAAACCTTGCTCATTATATGTCTCATATAATTCTGCCGTATTATTTATTTTACCCGTATTATTTTCATTCATCTGTTTAGTTAATGTTAATGTCAATACTTTAGTTTCTCCAGGTGCTATTTTTTCATTAGCTAAACTCTTATTAAACAATTTACCATCTTGCTCATACCAATCTTTATTTAATTCTGAACTAAATTTATAATCTTTAGATACATAATCAACAATATTCTTTACATATCCATCTACTTCGCCTTCATTTGTTACTTGTATTTTATATTCTACAACTACATTTGTATTATTAATTAATTTTGCATCTATTTCCACTTTTGCAAGTGTTTCATCTTGGAATTCATAAGTTTCATTTCCTTTAGAATTTTGAACTACTATCCTACTTACTGTTTTCTTTAAGTTTAAGTCAAAAATCTTTGCTCTTTTTAATCCTATATTAATATTTGAAATATCCTCATCATCAACTATTATTTTTTCTGTTACAGCTACTTTCTTTACAACACCGTCAATTGTCATACTTCCCTGAATAACTTTTGATGTAAGAGAAGAATCTGCTCCTGTTTTTTCATATTCTGTTAAATTATAAGTTGATGTATCATATTCAAATACTAATATATATTCTCCCTTTGGAATATATGTAAAACTATAGAATCCATTATTATTTGTTGTCTTAACCATCTCATTACCATTTTGGTCTTTTAAAAATGTATTTGTATCAGCATCTAATATACGAACTTTTATACCTGATAAATAATTCTCACTTGGTTCTCTTAAACCATTTTCATCTGCATCAAGCCATGCAATACCAGAAATAATTTTAGTTTCTGTTCCTGGACCTGGGTCTGGGTCAGTACCTGGGTCTGTTGGTTCTTCTATCTCATCTACCTCAAATACTTCTACAGACTCATTACCAGCCAAATCACTAGCATAGACTGTATAAGTTCCATTATCGGTTAGAATAATACTTGCTGTTGCGGAATTACCATTTTTATTTCCCTCTAAATCTGTACCATTATTTTCAAAATATTCTAGATTTTGCTCTCCTTTAGCAATTTTCATTTCAGATATAGGATTCAAATTATCATCTATCCTTAATGATACTTCTACTCTACTCTTATCCAATATTTCTTTAGAAATCATAATAACTGGTGGTATAGAATCTGTAATTTCTGAACTTCCAACCTCTGTAACTTCAAACACTTTTACTATTTCATTTCCCATAACATCTATTGCATAAGCTGTATAAACTCCATTTTCAGTCACAGTTATAGTTGATAATGCTGTATTTCCTTCCTTTTCACTACTTAAAGAATTACCATTATCATGGAAATATTCTACATTTTGTTCTCCTTTTTCTATTTTCACTATATCTATAGGATTTAAATTATCTTCTGCTAAAATTGATACTTCTACACTTGTTTTATCTATTATCCTTTTAGATATTGTAATTTCAGGTGGTATATTATCTTCTTCAGGTGATGTTCCACCTTCCAAATCTGTTATATTTATTTCTTCTACTACTTCGCTTCCCTTATCATCTTTAGCATATACAGTATATACACCTGTTTTACTTATAGAAAAACTTAAATTAATACTTCCTTGCATTGCACCTTCTGTTAATACTGTTCCATTATCTACAAAATATTCTATTCCTCTACTTCCTTCTGCCCATTTTACTGTATCTACATCAGAATCTTGGTCACTTACCAATACATCTATTTGTTTTAAATTATTATTATTTTGAGATAATGATATCTCTGGTGGAATATTTGGAATTTCCTCAACTTCTGGTTTTAACACATGTAATAAACTCATTTTTTGAATTTCTGTTCCATTTTGAGATAATACCGCCTCATTCAAAATTTCTGTAGCCTCTGTAGTACCTGGAATATAGCTAACTACCACAGTTATATCATAACTAACTGTTACTCCTGGATTAATTGATTCATCATTAAATTTTACATATTGATATCCATCTTCTAAAATATCCTCAATAGTATAATCTGTCCCTTCATTAATAGCCTGTCCATTTTTCTTTATTTCAGAAATTGTTACTTTTTTTGATACTTTATCTTTAATTGAAACAAAATTTGCAACCGAATCCCCATCATTCTTAACTTCCATATGATATGTAATTACATCATTTGCTTCAACATATTCCCCTACTTTATCTGAACTTAAATTGAAATTTAATTTAGATGAATATGCAATATCTCTAAATTCATTTGATATCATCTCATATCCATTAGCAGTTACAGTAGATTTCAATGTAAATTCTTTACTTACTTCATCCGCAAATTTATCTATAGATGAATTTATAGTTATTTGAATTGTTTCTCCATCACTTATTTCTGCAATATTTATACTATTACCAAATTCTTCTACTACCTCTTGATTTCTAAAATATGACATATAACCTATAGTAACTCCTTGAGTCTCAGTAGTAACATTAACATCTTTTAAATCTGTTCCAGAAATATTTTTTATATTTACTGTAAATCTATAAGCATAACCTGAAACAAAAGCCTCAAAAGCATCACCATTTGCCATGTCCACAGCAAGTATACCTTCTTCTACAGTATTTTCCACCACATTAGTTTCTTTTGTAATTTCACCATAAGAATATTGTAATTTATTAGAAATTTTTCCTAAATCTACGCTTCCTTTTTTTACTCTTACCGCAAATATTTTTGTAACAACATCTCCTGGTTTCATATTCTCTATTGTAAATTCAACTTGCTTCTTATTCTCATCATCTTTATATTTAAAATCTGGTGCTTTAACTTCTTCTGTATATACTGTTCCATCTGGCACATTTCCAGTTATATTTACATTAGAAATATCTTCAGAACCAGTATTAGATACTGTAATTTTATATTCTATTAACTCTCCTTCTTTTACAGATGTATTCTCTTTTCCTCCTACTAAAGATGATAAAGTAGCTTCTACCATTGCACCTTTTTCAGTTGCCAAAGTAACTACATCTGATGAAGTAGAATTTACATCTGATACATATGGTGTATTATAATTAACTGTATAACTTTGCTTTGCAACTTCGTTATATTCCAATTTTTCTGGGATATTTATTGGATAAGATATTTTCATTTCTTCTCCAACATCTAATTTATCTACAACTGCCAAATATTTTTTAACAGCTTTTCCGTCAGTAATTACATCTTTCCAACCATTTTCAGCATTCTGTAAATTAGTATCTGCATTTGCATTATCTGTATAATACATCTTCACTCTTGAAGCATCAATTCCAGATATACTAGCACTTCCAGCTGTAATATCTATGTTATTTTCTTCTACTGCATCTTCTGTTGGGAATATACCTAAAACTGAAACATTTGAAACTTGTTCTTCATTATTATTTATAATATCATTCTCAACAACTGTTGTTTTAGCACTATCACCTATAGAAAGCTCCCCTTCTTTATTTCCATTGTCATTTACAACTTCTACACCATAATCATTAATATTTGTTGATGTAATAATTCCTGAATATCCCACAACTTTAAAATCAAAATTTGTCTCTCCATATGGTAATGAATTTGCAAAACTTCTTGCATTTTGATTTGTATAAATCATTCTTAAACTCTCATTTGAGTTTTTAGCTTTTCTATCTATAACAATATCTGCCTTAATAATTAATGTTGGACCTTCTATTGCCATATTTGAATATGAAGTTTGTTTTCCTTCTAATTGTATATTTAGTACATTTCCATTTAAACTAGCTGATTTTGCAACCAATTCATCAGAATATAATAATTTAATATCTTTTACATTAATCTCTTGTATTTTCTCTGGTAATACTATTTGAATATTTGGATTTTCAAATAATTCATTACTTTCATCTCTAGTTTGCATTACTACACGTATTTCTACATCAGTATTTGTTGTAACTGCAGACAATTCTGTTTTGTCCATTTCTAGTTTTGCTGAAGTTTGAGTATCTCTCAATAATATTTCTGTTTTAGATTCTCCTACACCTTGCAGACTACCATTTATATAATAGCCATTCATAACAGAATATTTCATAGATGATGTATTTAATACTGTATTATTATTATTTTTTCCTATAACTTTCGCATTAGAAATTCTAATTTTTCCTGTATTTTTAGGTTCAGAAAAAATCATATATATTAATTGAATATTTTCTGGATAATTTACAATGATATTTCCATTTTCATCCGCTTCTGTATTAGCATTTAAAGATAAAACTAGTTCATCATTAACTGCATTATATATATCTATTTTTCCCTCATTTCCCAAAACATCTAACATATTTTGTTTAGATATAACTGTTCTGCTTTGATAAACATTCTCTAAACCAATCTCATTTAAATTTTCTGCAACTATTAAATTTTGTGCAATTCCTGTTACTGTTACATTTACATCTATATTCTCTGTAAATTCTCTTTCTATACCTTCATAAATTTTTCCTTTTGCTATTTCATTCTCGATATTACTTATTTCCGTAGAAATAATCCCATCTTTCTCTTCGTTTGTTAAAACAAAATCATTATTTACATTTAACTTTGTACTATTCTTATCATATAGTCCTATTTCTGCTTTAACAGATTGAACACTATATATAGATTTATCAAGTTCACTTTGATTATCACTAACATTTTTGATTTCAGAACCATCTTCATATATATATGTTAATACATAATTATCTGCTCCTTGCTTATTCCACACTACTTTATTTTCTTCGTTTGCTTCATTATTTATATTAATTGCTATTTTTCCCGTATTTATATCATAATTCCAATTATCTTCTGTTAATTTCTTATTATTTAAATTTAAATCATCAATTGATGTTACAAGCACTTTTTCAGGATATTTTCCATTTACCATTGGTGCTATAACTTCGATATTTTCATATTTAACTGGGTATAAATTTTGCTCCATACCTACTGTAACTTTAGTTTGTACTATTCTTTTTTTCGCATTTTCAAAATCACTTATTTTATTTGTAATAATATCTTGAAACAATGTTATACCTGTATTTTCTTCATTATATGGGGATTTTAATAATAAAGTTAATACTCTCTCTCCTTCTACTTGTATATCTTCTTCAGTACTATCTTTATAAATACCTTGAAGATTAAGTTTAGATTCTTTTTCTATATTTCTTAAATCAAATAAATCCTCTTTTAATATCTCTATTCCAACCTCAAATTCTTTTGCTTCACCAGCATTTATTTGACTTAAAAATATTGTATTATCTTTTATTTCATGAATTCCTTCACTTAAAATCTCATTTTTTAGCTTAAAGTTACTATTGCTTAAAATCACTTGTCCATTAAAATATCCCTCTTTTAATACTTCGATTTTAAAATGTAATTTTAAGTTTTCTGAATTAATATTTTCTTCTATTTTATCCGACATATTCCCACTACTATCAGTCAAATATGCAGAAAATCTAATATTATCATGACTTGTTTTACTATCTCCTTCTACAACATCAGCTGCATATGTTACCATATTTGCACCAAGCATAATAAAATTCGCCATGGTCATTGCAATAATAATTAATGCCGAAACTATCTTATTTACTAATACTTTGCAAATATTTTTTAACTTGTCATTAGCTTTTAACTTATCATTAACTCTTAATTTGCTATTAGTTTTTAAATCGCCATTAGCTCTTAATATGGATTTCTCTTTTCCCCTTAAATGCTTCATAAAATCCCCTCACTAATTGATATATTTATACTTAAATTTATCATAGCTTCTTATATATAAAGAGTCAATATCACAATTTTTCAAGCAGTTTAATTCAGCTTACGGAAATAGTTTTCGCATTTTTTTTATCTTTTTCATTACATTTTTATTACAAGAATTACATAATTTTTAATTTTGAGCCTAATTTCAATTAATGCCATTTTTCCGTAAATATTTTTAACATTTTAAATATTAATTCATATAATAGAAATATAAATAAATTTTTAACTAAATATACTTTTTCTCATATTTATAATAATTTTTTTAAATAAAACATATTTACAAAAATATTACATATAATCGAATAGAAGGGAGTTTTTTTATATGAATAATCCTATGAATTTAGATCCTAACACATTAGAAAATTTACAAAAAATGATGGGAAATACTGACATATCAGAAGTAATGTCAAAAATTTCACCAGAGATGATAAATAATTTCTCTAAAATGATTTCTACATCACAAAATAACTCTAATGAAAATAATTCAAATAATTCCAAGAACGAGAACAATACCCCAAATTTTGATTTTAATAATATAGATATAAATACTATCATGAAAGTTACATCTGCATTTAATAGCATGAACCAAAAAGATGACCCTAGAGCAAATCTACTTGCTTCTTTAAAACCATATTTAAGAGATAATAAAAAAGATAAACTTGATAACTATGTAAATCTCCTAAAAGTTAGTAAAATAGCAGAAGTTTTAAAAAATGATAATAAGGAGAATCAAAAAAATGAGAATGACAAATAGATTTCCTTTTTCAAATCTCCCTCCTCCTCCCTTTTTTAGACCTACACATTCTAGATATACTAATAATATAAATAAGGATTTTAATAGCAATAACTCAAATAATTATACAAATAATGATTTAACTAATAATAGATCAAGTAACTATATGAATAACAGCAATAATAAAGATTTAAATAATAATAAACAAAATAATTATATGAACAACATCATAAATAAAGATTTTAACAATAATAAATCAGATAATTATACAAATAACAATACCTTAAATAAAGATTTAACCCCTAACACCTCAAATAATTATACAAACTCCAACAATAAAAATAAGAATATAAAAAAAAATCAAAACAATAATCGAATTAATTCTCAAAATTTAGATTTTCCTCTTGATTTATTAAGACATATACCATCATCTATTGGACCTATTTACTTTAACTATAATGGCTTATTAAATCAAAATGAGCCTATTTTTGATTTATTAGGAATGAAATTATATTTAGATGATATCATTATAATTTGTATATTATTTTTCCTTTATAACCAAGAAATAAAAGACGAAAGCTTATATATTATTTTGATTATGTTATTATTTAGCTAAAATAACCTAAAAACTTCCTTAAAGTTCTCTAGAAAATTCAATCAGACAAGGAATTCTTTTAGTACTACCTGCTTTCACCATCAAAAATGAACTTTAAGGAATAACCCTAAAGTTCATCTTCAAATTTCTCGCAAAAATCTATTCAATTTCTATTTTTCCATCTATTACACTAACATATGCTTGCTTATGCATAGGTTCTTCATCTCTATCTATTTCTTTAACAATATTAGAAATTCGTATCTGAACAGTATCTAGCAAACCTGCTGCTATAATTGCTTGTGTATTTCCTTTTGCACCAGCATGTGCCAAACCTCTCAAAGCCCCTAATACCACTATATTATCAGATGCTATTACTTCTGCTCCTGAATTAACATCACCTATTATAACAATACTTCCTTCTGTTTCTAGCTTTTGACCTGAACGTAAAGAACCTCTATGAAATTTAGTTTCAGAAACTGCAATTTCTTTTTCAAATGCTCTTTTTATACTAGAAAGTCCTAATGTTTTTGGCATATCAAAGTCTACTTCAACATCTAATATTTGTTGTATAAGTTTTTGTATTTCATCAATTTCTTTATTTTTCAATATTTTCCCTACAACTGTTATTGGTGTCTTTTCATCCTTATATAGTTTTTTAAGTTTAGGTAATTTTCTCTTAAGCACATACATTATTTCAGACTGTTCTGCATCTTCTGCTATTTTTAATATTATCCTATCTTTTTTTAAATTAATTCCTACACATTGATTCATTTTTACATCCTTTTCCTTATTACTCAAAATTTAATTTTTTTCAACAAATATCTATCTAATAGATTCTGTATATGGCATTGCAGTTAAATCTTCTGTAACATTTTGTACATTCATACCAAAATATTCTTCCATAATTTTTCTAACTGCTTCTGCTGCATAATATCCATGACCACCATTTTCTATCATAACAACAACTGCAATTTCTGGGTCATCAAATGGTGCAAATCCAACAAACCATGCATTAACCTTATTTCCAGGTGCCTCAGCAGAACCTGTTTTACCACCTACTGGTATTTGGAAAGTTCTAAATACACTACTTGCTGTTCCTCCATCTTCAGTAACTGACCTCATACCTTCTAATACTGCATCTAAATGTTCTTGTTTTATATTTAAGTCTTCCATATTTGTATCTTCTAATCCCAATTTTTGATTTACAAATTTATTAATCTCGTCTCTTGATACTTCTGAACCATCTGCTCTTCTTATTGTTTTAACAACACTTACATCTATTTGTTTTCCACCATTTGCAAGCATACTTATATATCTTGCCATTTGTAATGGAGAAAATTCATTATCACCTTGACCGATTGCTGCATTCAAAGTATCTCCTGGGTTCCAATTAGGATTATCTGTATGGATTTTTGCCTTACTTTCTTTACTTGCTAATACTCCTGATGTCTCACCTAATAATTCTACTCCTGTTTTTTGTCCTAATCCGAAATATGTTGCATATTGCACTAATGCATCTATTCCCATTCTATCTGCTGTTTCATAGAAGAAATAGTTACATGATTTCTGTATAGCTTGTGATACATTAACCCATCCATGTCCTCTATGATAATCTGTATAATACCAACAATTCATTGGTTGATCTGGATATTTAGTATATCTTCCTGTATCATTTATTCTAGTTGATGTTGTTATCGTTCCTGTCTCAAGTCCTGCAATAGCTGTAACCATTTTAAATATTGAACCTGGTGAATATGAATTTTGTATCGCTTTATTTACCAAAGGTTTTGCAGAATCATTTACATATCTATTCCAATTTTCTGTACTAATTCCTCCAACAAAATCTTGTGGATTATATGTTGGATAATTTGCCATTGATAATACTTCACCTGTTTTTACATCCATAACTACACAACTTGCAGCAGTTGCGTTATATACTTTTCCAAATCCACCACTTCTTATTTTTTGTAATACTTCTGCAATAGCTTCTTCTGCTACTTTTTGTAATTCTGCATCTATTGTTAAAACAACATCTGCTCCTTCAACTGCTTCTTCTGATGTATATTCTGCTGTAATTGTTCCATCAACAGCCATATCTATTTGCTTTGTTCCATTTTCTCCTTTAAGGTATTCCTCAAATACACTTTCTATACCTGTTTTTCCTATAATATCATTTTGTGAATAAGTATCTTTTCTTGTTTTATACTCTTCTTCACTAATTTTTGATGCATACCCTATTACATGTGCTGCAAGTGTTCCTTGGTCATATTTTCTTACTGGTTCTACAACTATATTTGTACCTGGAAATTTATCAGCATTTTCTGAAAACTCTGCTACAGCTTCTCTTGGAATATCTTCAGCTATTGTTAAAGCTTTTGTACTACTATATCCTTGAGTTGTAATTTGATATCTTATTCCTATTATTTTTCTAACTTCTGCTACATCTTCATTACTTATTTCATATTCTTCTTTAAAATGATAAAATGCCTGTTCTGCTGTAGTAGATTCATCTAATTCATATCTTTCTTTCCAACTTTGTAAATTCTCTCCTTCTATTGTAAATGCAAACGGATTTATATTTATTGGAAAGTTGTCAGTATAACTAACTTGATATTTTTCCAAAATTTGTACAATATTTAAAATAGATTGATTTAATGTTTCATCATCTATTTTAGTTTTATATAGTTCCAATGCAAATTTCATATCAGAACTTGCTAAAACACTTCCAGTTCTGTCCAATATTGAACCTCTTGCCGCTTCTAGAGTTGTTTCTCTAGTAAGCCTTGTATTTGATTCTTCTCTATATTCTGCCCCATGTACTATTTGTAAATTAAACAATTGAATAATTAATACTATTCCAATTATATATGTAAGTACTGTCATAAAATTATAACGAAACTTGGTTTTGTTACGATTTTCTCTTGCCAAACTCTCACCTTCTTTTTACGTTTTTTAAAAATATCGTGTTAAAATTTTATTCCCCTTTAATTCATTTTCCATATAATATCCAAATTTTTGTATTAATGGATATATAATTATTGTTATAAATAAATTAAATATTATTTCTATTATCAATATTCTAGCAAAACTCAATATTTCTATGTTTATAGAATTAATTATTCCATTTGCAAAATATACTATTGTCTCATACAAGAATGTTAATCCTGCTACCATTAGCATAATTGTCATTCTACTATCTTTAGAAAAGTTTTTATCAAATATTGTTGCTATAAATCCAACTAGTCCAAGAGCGATAAAACTTACTCCTATTTTTTCTCTAAATAATACATCTAAAAACAATCCTAAAACCATTCCATATATTGTACCCATCATTTTATTTGCAAATAACCCAACAAATAAAATAAATATCACAAATAAATTTGGCATAACACCAGCTATTGTAAACCAATTAAAAAAATTAGATTGAAGAAAATATATTACAAATATAATTAATATTAAAACAATGTTGATTAAAAATTTTTTCAAATGGTTCACCTCTTTCTTTATTACATATTACAACATTTATTTTTACATAATGTATAATCAACTTATTTAAATACTTTATAAATTTCAATTAGTGATTACTAAAACAGTACTCAATTTATCAAAATCAACTGCAGTTTCGATTACAGCATATCTATCAGTAATATTTTGAGTATTTTCAACTTTCTTTACAGTTCCTATATGAATTCCTTTTGGATAAATTCCACCAAGTCCTGATGTTTCTACACTATCACCTTGTATCATATTATAATCTGTTGGTATATACATTGCTTTTAATTCATTATGACTATCAAGTGTTCCTTTACAAACTATACTTTCTTCTGTTGCACTCATCATACAACTTACTGAACTTCCCGTATCTATAATTGTTTGAACTTTTGCAGTTGAATTTGTAACAGATACTACATGTCCTACTAAACCTTGGTCAGCAATTACTGTCATATTTTCTTTTATACCATCATCTGTTCCTACATTTATAACTATTGTCTTTGTATAATTACTGATATCTTTATTTATTATATATGCTGGTATTGTTTTATACTCTCCATATTTCTCTGTTAGATTTAAATACTCTTTAAGTGTTTCATTTTCTGTTTTTATATTTTCTAATTCTCTTAATGATTGTTCAAGCTCACTATTTCTTGCTTTTAATTGCTCATTTTCTTCTTTTAAATTATTGATATCTGTAAAAAATGTATCATTACCACTAATCTTATTTTTTAAATATGTTAATCCATTTTGTACAGGCATTACTAATTTACTTGCAACATTCTCTATAAAAGTTGCATTATTTTCACCATTAGAAAAAATAACTACAAATATTAAAATAATAATAGTAATAATAATTCCTATAATTCCAGATTTATGATTACGATACATTTTTTCCTCCTATCTCCTTCTCCTTGCATTAATTAATACTGTTTTTAATCTTTCTAAATCTTCTAAAGTTTTTCCTGTTCCTCTTACTACACAATCTAAAGGTTCTTCTGCAACATATACTGGCATTCCTGTTTCCATACTTATTAGCTTATCTAAATTTCTAATTAATGCTCCTCCACCAGCTAATACAATTCCTTTTTCCATTATATCTGATGCAAGTTCTGGTGGTGTTTTTTCTAATGTTGCTTTTACTATTTCTACAATTTTAGATATTGATTCTTTTATTGCTTCTTCAACTTGTGCAGATGTTATTTTAACAGTTCTTGGTAAACCATCTGCTAAATCTCTACCTCTTACTTCTATCTCTCTTTCTGTCATTAATGGCATTGCACAACCTATTTGTATCTTAATTTGTTCTGCAGTTGTATCTCCTATTGCTAAATTCATTTCTTTCTTTATATAATTTACTATATCTTCATCAAGCTCGTCTCCTGCTATTCTCAAAGAATGACTAACAACAATGCCTCCTAAAGAGATAACTGCAACTTCTGTTGTTCCTCCACCAATATCTACAATAATACTTCCACTTGGCTCTGCAACATCTAATGATGCTCCAATAGCTGCAGCCATAGGCTCTTCTATTAAATACACTTCTTTTGCACCTGCTTGTATAACAGATTCTTCTACAGCTCTTTCTTCTACTTCTGTAATTCCTGATGGAACTCCTACAACAACTCTTGGTTTTCCTATACTATATCTTCTTCCTACTTTCTCTATTAAATTTTTTAGCATTAATTGTGTTGCTGTAAAATCAGCTATTACACCATCTTTTAATGGTCTTACTGCTTTTATTTGTTCAGGTGTTCTTCCTAGCATTTCTTTTGCTTCATTACCTGTTGCTAATATATTTCCAGTTTTTCTATCTATTGCCACTACTGATGGCTCTTTTAATACTATGCCTTTCCCCTTAACTGTCACTAAAATATTTGCTGTCCCTAAATCTATACCTATATCCTTTGAACCAAATGTAAATAATTTCATTTTTCACAATCCTTTCTAATTAACATCCTTCTTATTTTATCTTGTTTTTCGTTATTTATGCTATCTTTTCCATTATTACCAATTATTCATTTTCCTCTAAAAAATTTATATAGAATTTTGCTTTCTTTAATTTTAACAAATGTTATTATCCTTTTAACAAATCTTATTCTATTTTTCAGAATATTTTAGAACTAGTTTTATCTTGTAAATAGCTATACACACTTGTATATTCCATATTTCCTATAACAATATGGTCTAATAATTGAATATTAAATAATTTTGTAGCCATACATAAATTATTAGTAACTTCTATATCCTTCTCACTTGGTGTTGAATCTCCTGAAGGATGATTATGTACTAATATAATTTTTACAGCTCGCAATTTTACAGCTAGAGATATAATTTCCTGAATATCTATATTAACGTAATTAATTCCTCCTATTGACATATCTTTAACCTGTAATACCATGTTTTTTACATTTAAAAAATATACTCTTGCTCGTTCCTTTTTTTCAGTTCTAAATTCTTCCATACAAATATTTGCAACATCACTTTGTTTATTGATTTTCACATTTGTATAATTCGATGGTTTAATCATTCTTAAAGATAATTCACATATTGCTTTTAACTGAATAGCTTTTACTTTACCTATTCCGTCTATTTCCATAAGTTCTTGTAATGTTAAATCTTTTAAAAATTGTAGACTATCATCTTTTTCAGAGTTATTCAATTTTAAAATATGTTGAGCAACCTCAACAGATGTTTTATTTTTTGTTCCTGTTTTTATAATAATAGCTAATAATTCTGCATTTGATAATGCTTTTTCTCCATATAATTCTAACTTTTCATATGGTCTTTCAGCTTCTGGTAATTCTTTTATTTTCATAGACAAATCAATCCTTTCTGTGATTAACTTGTCTCTATTTAAGATTTTATGACTATTTTATTTCCTTATATACGAATTATTCCATTATATGATTTAATGTCTAAATTCAAGCTAATTTCAATATTATATCAATACTTATTTCTATTTGATAAAATCTTTAATAAGATTTATTTTTACATATACCTGCTATAAAAATTTATTTTTACATCTCATTTTCTTATCATCTATCTATACTTTTCTATAAATAAACACTGCAAGTAACATTCCTATAATACTTGAAACATTTATTTTAAACATTAATCCAAATGTAATATTTAATACTGCTAAATCTAATGTAATAGGTTCAGATAACCCGAATTGTTGCTCATAACATAACCACCATAAACTTGGGACATTAGAAGCTAGTTTTCCTATTAATCCTCCTATTACTAATCCTGCTAATATAAATACCAATAATACCCATATATTTTTATCTCTTGTAGCCATTTTTTTACCTCCATAAATCACTTCATCCCTTACGGATAGATAAATTTTAAATCACAATGGTATTATATCTTGAATATGTAAATTTTTCAAGTAATTTATAATATTTTACTTTATTTTTTTTGTTTAATATGTTATATTAAAATATATTCTAAAAATAGTTATCTTAAATAGTAAAAACAATCATAAAAAATAGTCAAAAACATTTTTGTTTTGTAAAAAAATATTAAAATTATTAATAAACAACATAAAAGAACAATCAAAAACATTAAAAAAATGTCAAAAAACAATTACCAAAAATTATACATTTAAATATAATAAAAATAGTAGTATAATAAAATTAGAACTGAAGGAGGCTTTATATGAAAATAGAAAAAATCACTGAAAATAAAATTCGTATTATTATAAAACCTGAAGATTTTAAAGATAAAAATATAGATATACGTGAAGTATTAAAGAAAAGTACCACTTCTCAAACACTTTTCACTGAAATTTTAGACTATGCAAAAAAAGAAATTGGCTTTGATACAGATGGATATAAAGTTCAAATTGAAGGTTTTTCTTCTCTTGATGATGTTTTTGTTTTTACAATTACAAAAATTCTATCTCCAGAAAATGAAAAAATTCCTTCTATACAAAAAAAACTTATTGTAAAAAGAAAACATATTAATCCAAAAAATAAAAATACAATATATCAATTCGAAAATTTTGATATTTTTTGTGACTTTTGTAAACTATTAAAAGATTCAAATCAAATTAACTTAAGGGGATTAGCACAAACTTCTTCACTATACATATATAAAAACACATTTTATTTAATTTTACAAAATATTAACACTGAACACAAATCAATAAATAAATTCTACTCTTACATTTCTGAATTTGCTAAAAATTCCCCATTTTCAGAAACTTTTATACAAAAATTAAAAGAGCATGGCTCTATAGTTATGAAAAAAAGCGCTCTCACCACAGGTATTAAATATTTTGCAAAATAAATTATAAAAAAATCAAGGTGAACTTTGGAAAGATTCCTATAAGTTCACCTTGATTTTTTAATTCTATAATACGTTCTATAATAAACTTTATCTTTATAATAAACTCTATAATAAATTCTATAATAAGCTTTATCTTTATAACAAACTCCATAATAAATTCTATAATAAGCTTTATCTCTATAACAAACTCCATAATAAATTCTATAATAAGCTTTATCCTTATAACAAACTCTATAATAAATTCTATAATATGTTTTATTATAAATGTTGGAAATAATAAATGTTCTAAACCCAAAATCTCAACATTTTTTATCATTCATTAATATAAATAATTTTGTGGGTTATATGCAACACCATTTTTTCTAATTTCAAAATGTAAATGAGGTCCTGTTGAATTTCCTGTTGAACCAACTGCACAAATAGTTTGTCCTTGAGATACTGTCTCACCTGCTGAAACATATAATTTACTACAATGTCCATAATAAGTTTGAACACCATTTGAATGTGTTACAACAACTAGCTTTCCATAAGAACCTTTAGTACCAGAAAATGTTACTGTTCCTGACGCTGCAGCCTTTACAGGTGTTCCAGTTGAAGTTGCAATATCTAAACCTGTATGTGCAGAACTACGTATTCTACTTGAAGCAGCAAATCTTGAAGTAATAATTCCTGAAACTGGTTTTATTAAAGAAATACCTAAACTAGCTTTTCCACTAGAAATAGTTGTAGAAGTATTAACTTTTCCTGTAGATTTTGTCGTTGCTTTTTTTGTAGATTTCGTCGAATTTGTACTTGCAACAACTACAGGTTGTAGTTCTTTATACAAACTAGCTACAGCAGTTTCAGTAGATGCATATTCTTTCTTTTCTGTATCATATTTTTCTGCTATAGTTATTGTATCCATATTTGTACTATTTTTTTCCTTTAAACCATTAACTACACTTTCTGCCTCTGAAAATGTAGATACATAAAATTTTTCTTCATTATTTTCCAAAATTGCATAATAACGATAATATGGTATACCATCCTGTGTCACTTTTGCATATATTTCGTCATCATTCGCTACAATACCTTTTTTTAACAAACATAATTGATATTCTGGCAAATTATCTACTTGTACATATGCAACATTTTCATCATTTCCATTTTCGATATAATTATTTATTTTCTTCTGTAATTGACTTTTATTTTCTGTATAACCTATTTGTTCTCCATTAAGCATTACTCTATATGTTGGTTTATACAAAAACGCTACAAAACCAATAATTAAAAATGTAGCTATCAATGTTAGAACAATAAACTTAATTGACTTTCTCGTATGTATTAGAAACTTTTTCAAAACATATCTCTCCTTTGTATATTTATTGTAATATTATTGTAATATTTTTAAAAATGCAAGAGTAAGCTATTATCATTTTCCGTAGGTTTTTCTGCCTTTTTCTCTTTCTATCTTCTTTTTATTTTATTTTTCTTTAAATTTCAAAATAACAAATAAAATATCCATTTAGCTAAATAATTTAGCCTTTTAAAGAAATAAAAAACATAAAAAAACATATCTAAAGCAAACTTTAGAAAAACAAAAAAACTTTTTTAAAACAAATTATAGAAACATAAAAAACTTTTCTAAAACAAACTTCAAAAACACAAAAAAACATGCTTAAAATAACTCTAAAAAAAATAGAAAATAATTAACTATATTTTAATTATTTTCTATTTCTATAAAATTATTTATAAAATCTCTTTGTTCCTTCACTTATAACTTTATACCAACATAAAGCTATCAAAATTCATTATTGCAAATTAGTTTTCACTGAATTAATTTCAGTTACTGTAGCTTTTTGAGCAGGAATATAATATCCTTTACTTTGAGCTATTTTAAAAAGTTCATATTGGAAGCTCTCATCATTATTTCTAATTTGTTGAAAAGCTTGTCTTAAAGAAATATTTTCCGCTTCTGATATTGCTGTTTGATAAGCTGTTAAATCTGATTTAACACCTGCTAAAATATCATTTACCATTGTTTTCTCGTCCATACATATCCTCCTAATATAAAAATTTAATTATTCAAAAAAGTCATTAACTTCTGTTTAGTATTTAAAGCATCTTGAGCTGATTTTGTAAATAATTGTTTTATTTGTGGATCTACCGCCTGTGCTGAATAAGTATTTAACTTTTGATAAGCAGTTTCATGAGCTCCTATTAAATGTCTTAAATGCTGTAATTCCATTTGATTTAAATCTGCCATATATATCATTCCTTTCATTTATTGTTCTGTAATAAGTATTTACATTTCTTCAAATTTTATTCAATAAATTAAGTATTTTTTTTCGAACATTGGGGACACGCCATTTTGTTCGGACGAATCTTGAAAACAAATCTGGGAAAAGCTAATTTAAAATGCATTCTATTTCTAATTTTGGACGAATTTTGAGCGAATTTGGGGCGAATTTTGGGGACACTCCATTTTGTTCGGATAATAAATCCGAACAAAATGGAGTGTCCCCAATGTTCGCCCAAAATTCAGAGTGCCTCCAACCGTTCGCTCTATCTATGTTAGCTCAAACTTCATATAATCTCTAATCTTGCAAATTTAGCCATCAACCTCTTATGTCCAACCTTATCAAATTGAATATCCACCTTTAAATCATCGCCTTCTGGCTCAACCATAGAAATTGTACCTTCACCAAATTTTTTATGGTACACCCTAACACCTTCTGCATATTGTGACAAATCCACATCTTGAGGTGCTGACTTTTTCTGTAATGAATTTAAAAAACTTTCTGCAGTTCTAAAAGAAAAACCTGATTCTGATTTCTTACTTGCTGCAACTGATGGTACACTTTCTTGAACATCATTCACTGAATATGATTTTATCTTACTTGCATTTTGCATTGCATTTTTACTTCCATATGTCCAACTATATTTTGAATCTGCAAATATATCTCTTTGACCTTTTGAACTCTCATCTGAACTTATTGTCTCATATCCATCCAACAATTCTTTTGGAATTTCTTTTAAAAATCTTGATATTGAATTACAACTTGTAGACCCAAATATTGTTCTTTGTTTACTACATGTTAAAAACAAATGCTCTTTTGCTCTTGTTATTCCCACATAACACAAGCGTCTTTCCTCTTCTAATTCCTTTGGTTCAGATATTGATTTATATCCAGGAAAAATTCCTTCTTCCATTCCAACCAAAAATACCACTGGAAATTCAAGACCCTTCGCACTATGTAATGTCATTAATGTAACTGTATCTTCTGTATCTTCCATATTATCCAAATCACTTGATAATGTAATTCCTTCCAAAAAGTCACTTAATCCATTCTCTGCTGATTCTTCTTCAAATTCTATAGCAACTGTTAAAAACTCGTCTAAATTTTCTATTCTATTTTCTGCCTCTATAGTATTTTCATCCTCTAATGCCTTTGTATAACCTGTTTTCTTTAATGTTTGCTTAATTAATTCAGATATCGTCAATTCATCCTTCTTACTTTTTAATTCTTCCATAACCTGAATAAATTCTCTAGAATTTATATACACTCTATTCAATCCATATTGGTCAGCATGTAAAATAACCTCATACATTGAAGTATCATTTTCATTTGCAATCTTTTCTATATTATCTAAACTAGTTTTACCAATTCCTCTCTTTGGCTCGTTTATAATTCTCTTTAAGCTCAAATTATCAGAAGAATTTTGTATTAAACGCAAATATGAAATAATATCTTTTATTTCTTTTCTTTCATAGAATTTCAAACCACCCACAATTTTATATGGCACATTTTCTCTTCTAAAAATATCCTCTATTGCTCTTGATTGTGAATTCATTCTATATAAAATAGCAAAATCTGAATAATGATAATACTCTTCTCTCTTTAAACGTTGTATTTGAGAAACTATATATGAGCCTTCCTCATATTCATTTTCTGCTGAATACACTACTGGCAAATTTCCCACTTCGTTTTCTGTCCACAATTTTTTCTTATATTTTGCTTCATTATTTTGAATAACAGCATTTGCAGCTTTTAAAATATTACCTGTACAACGATAATTTTGTTCCAATTTTATTATCTTTGTACCTTTAAAATCCTTCTCAAAATTCAATATATTAGATATATCTGCTCCACGAAATGCATATATACTTTGGTCTGCATCACCAACAACTGTAATATTTCCATGTTTTGAAGCAAATAAAGTAATTAAATTAAATTGCGCTTTATTTGTATCTTGATACTCATCTACTAGTACATACTGAAATTTATTTGAATAATATTCTAAAACATCTTCATTATCTTTTAAAATTTGAATTGTATAATTAATAATATCATCAAAATCTATTGCATTATTATCCTTTAATCTTTTTTGATATAACTCATATACATCTGAAATTTTTTCTTTTCTAAAATCTCCTATTGAAGTTGCTCTATATTGTGCAGAATTTAACATTTGATTTTTTGCATTACTAATTTCTGCTAAAACACTTCTGTCATTAAACATTTTATCATCCATGTTTAAATCTTTTAAACATCCTTTAATCATAGTTTTTTGATCTGAAGTATCAAAAATAATAAAAGATGAATCAAATCCTATACGGTTTATAAACTTTCTTAAAATTCTAACACAAACAGAATGAAATGTTCCCATCCAAATATCTTTAGCAGATTCACCAACTATATTTGCTATTCTCTCCTTCATTTCATTCGCTGCTTTATTTGTAAATGTAATCGCCAAAATATTCCATGGCAATACATTCTTTTCT
Organism: uncultured Clostridia bacterium; assembly: GCA_944388695.1. Lineage (GTDB taxonomy): Bacteria > Bacillota > Clostridia > TANB77 > CAG-508 > CAG-269. The sequence continues at coordinate 2,241 of CALXJT010000009.1, read as the reverse complement.
TGAATTAAATATGCTATTTTATGTGTTAAAACTTTTGTCTTCCCACTACCTGCTCCTGCTATAATTAGACATGGTCCCTCTGTTTCTATTACTGCTTCATATTGTTTGTCATTTAATCCCTCTAATAATTCATTCATGCTTTATTCCTCTTTTCTATATTTGCTAGCTTTTCTAAACACAAAAACTCTGTTTGTATTTTACTATGAATATCAAAAAAAATCAATAGAAATTTATAGAACATTTTTATTTAAATTTATAGAACATTTTTATTTAATCAACATATAATTTTTTATCGATTTTTACAAAACAATTTTAGAAAAAACCTAGTAATGACATAAATCACTACTAGGAATTTTTCATTATTTAAACCAAAAATTCTATTCACTTTTCATTTAATTTCTATTCTTTATTCGTTATTTTTTCTTTTATTTGTAATATTTTTTCTTTACTCATTCCTGAAATTTTTACAATAAAATCTTCATCAACACCATTTTTTAACATTTCAATTATTAACTGCTGTTTCCCTTCTTCTATTCCTTCTTTTTTTCCTTCTTTTATTCCTTCTTCTCTTCCTTCTTTTAGTCCTTCTTTTATAGCTGTTTTTCTTGCAGATATTGCATCACGCTCTGCAGCTTCTTCCCAATCTGCTAATCTTTGCATTATTATATCACTGCTTATCTCTTCCAATTTCTCTTTCGCTTTTTTTATCCCTTTATTCTTCTTCATAATCCTTTCCACCCCTTCTGATTCTGGATTTTCCAAAAAATATAACCATTCTAATAATCCGTCTTCATTTTCAGTGTTTCCATTATGTATCTTTGGTAACTCTATTATATCTATCTCTATATCATCTGTCAATATTTGTTTTCTATTTTCTCTTTCTATTAAATTCCATTTTGTAAAATATCCTAACTCTTCTAAACCATCTAATTCAAATCCTGCTATTAATATTACTATTGTCCTTTTTAACTCTCCATAATCTTCCCCCTTTCCTAAATTTCTTGTATAGGCTCTTCCCCAATAATATAATAATCTTTTTTTAATATCTTCTCTTTTTGCTATTTGCATCTCTATATTGCATACTTCTTTTTTATTTATTTCTACTATTACATCTAGTATTCCCATTTTTCCTTTTACTTTAGTTCTTCTCAATATTGGATTCTTTCCTAAATCTATCTCCGTTATTTTCTCCTTTAGTACTGCTTCCAAAAAATCTTTTGTAATTTCTTCATTTCCTACCTCTCCAAATAATACTTGAAAAACAAAATCCATCTTTGGAGATAATAACCTTCTTTCGTTTAATTCTTGGTTAAAGTATAAACTTTCTTCCATTTTTCATCATCCTTTCCTTTTTTATTTCTAATTCATTTAATCTTTAAAATTCTCATATATTAGAGCAAAGTTCATTATAGTTACTATTTCTATTTTAATAGGACACAAAAGATTTTCTAAATTTGATTAACAAAAAATCACAAGATACAATATTCTTAATTCAATACATAATACTACTTAAATCTAGACATGATTCAGCATTAATATATAAAAAATTAAATTATTGATAAAAATATATAGAATAAAAACTAATAGATTAAAATTTAACTATTATGATTCATTATAAAAATTTAATAATATAATTATTTTTGAAAATCGACTATACATGATTTTAAAATTCTTCAGATATTTTAAATATTTTACAGATACTACTTAATAAATACTTGTTTTTTCTACTGCTTTACTTCATCAGTAGTTAAATCAAAAAAATCGGAAATTAATTTAAACTTGATTCTTTAAAAAAATTACTTAAATACATAAAAACTTTAAATCTTAAAAATTAGAAATCATTTTATAAAATTTAAAATAAAAATTAATTTTAAAAAATTATTAATTTATATTTTCAATAATATCTTAACATATCATCTACATATTTTCAAGAAAAATCGTTCGACAAATTTCGACATTAAAGATTATTTACTTTAGAAAAAGCTACTTGAGTTATATTTTAAACTCAAGTAGCTTTTTGGATTTTTATTATTTTGCTCACGCATTTACTTTTCTTTTGTATTAATTTGAAATGTTTAATTTTCTTTTGTCTTTACTTCTATTTACGCTCTTTTTTCCTGTAGCTTAATAATAATCCAACTGTTATTACTAGTACTATTTCTATTATTCCTATTACTACTACTTTATCTGTACTATCTAATCCTGTTGCTATTGTTAATATCATTTGCGATTTACTACTAT
>CALXJT010000008.1 GCA_944388695.1 uncultured Clostridia bacterium | reverse complement strand
TTTATTGTTCTGTCTTAAACATATTTAGGCTACGGAAGAAAAAAGTAGATTTCTTATATATCTATATATTTTTTTAATTTGACTATTTTTAATATTTTTTTCCATTAAGAATTCTAGTACTTTTTTTACTTCCTCTAAATTTTTTGTTTCTAGTAATTTTCTTCTTTGGATATTTTTTACTTCAAATATTCTTGGTTTTATTACATACCATAATAAATCTACTCCATAATATTTATTATTATCTTCATATAGATACATAACTTTTGAATTTCCATATTCAAATACTGAACCAATTTCAAATTCACCTTTATTAATTATTTTATATTCTTCTATTTGTGAATATGTTAATGATTTCAGTTCGTTTTTTTTATTCAAAATTTTTAGTATTTCTTCTTCGTATGTAATATTTATAACTTCAATATCATCATTTCTTTTTATAGTTTTTAATTCTTTGAAATCAGTATAGTAAATTTTTCTGTTTATCCTAATTTTTTTTAATCCTTGTGCTTCTTTTTTTCTTTTTTGTATCTTTAATCCATAAATATTTACATTATCTTCTGAATAAATAAAATATGTCTCTCCATTTCTTACGATAACATCACCAACTTCTATATATATTGGTTCATTAAATCTTATCAATTCAGCATTTCCTCTATTTTGACCTATTATTATTCTTTTTTCTATTCTCTTTATATCTATTTGATTTAATTTTATATATTCTGATTCAATATTTTTAATCTTAATTTTTATTACATTTGTTAAATCAATCCAACTATCCTTCTTGTTTCTGTATTTCTTATTTTTAATGCAATACTCTTCATAATTATTGAGTTCTTTTCTACTTTTGGAAGAACACTGATAACATAATAAAAAATTAGGTTCTTTCTCTACAACTAAATATGGTCTAATTCTATGACTTTCTTCTATTATATTAAGCTCTCTTTTTGATAATGGCATATTACACCATAACATATCTCCAACTTTTACATTGTCAAATATCTTTTTCTGTTTCTGTATTTTTTTAATTCTTTCAATTATACTATGAAATAAATTTTTTATCTTTTCTTTCATTTTTAATACCTCTCCTTTCTTACTTATATTAGAGGCATAAATAGGTATCAATTGATTTTTTATTAATATTCTAATTCTATCATAGAACTAATTCCGTTCTTATTCTCACAAGCCAAAAGCTATGAATAGCATGTATATATTAAAGCTTCAAAGGTGGCAAAACACTCTGTTTATTCTCATCTCATATGCTAATATGTAAGATTTGTGATTGTAAAAAATTTGATAATGCATTATATATTCATAGTTTTTGCCTCTATATGCTTATTGCATTGATTGTAGTAGAAAATTTTTTCTTTGTCAATTTTATGAGCTAAAAATTTTTAAAATTGTATTTGACAAAAAAAGAAAAAGGTGTTATTATATAGTTACAATAAACAAATTGTCTTGAATTCGGAAGATGTCATTTGTTTTGAGTATGTGTAACCGTAAACAATGCACATACTATTTTTTTGTCTAAAAATAAACAGGATAGCCCCGTAAAGACTATCCTGCTTTTGACATTATGTATTACTACATTTGCCTTGTGCTTTGTCCTGTTGGTCTTTTGCTTTCATAGTTTCTTCTTTTTTTATCAATTACATTCTGATTTATTCCTATATATCTCAATGTTATAGCTGGTGCCGAATGATTAAATATTTCTTGCAATATAGCAATATCTTTATATCTTTGATAATGAAAATTCCCACATGTTTTTTTCTATTACTGTAATATGTTGTTTCATACTGCCATCACTATTTCTCACATCATCTCTTATTAATTTCACAATGTCTGATACTCTCATTCGAATTAATAAATATTAAATAACAAATTTTGAAAGTTTATTTCATTGGCATTTTTCATTTATTATTTTGGTTGTCATCTTTTTACTTTTCTATTATTATTTTCATATAGTTTACAGTAGTCAAAGATATTTTTAAGGTCCGTCCCCTAATTCCTGTTTTCATGGATTTTAGGACTTCCCTAAATTCTTAAGCTGATTTTAATTCTAGGCGTAGCTTGTCAGCAATCATTGCTATAAACTCACTGTTTGTTGGCTTTCCTTTACTTGCAGAGATTGTATATCCAAAGATATTTTCAACCGCTTCTTGTTGACCTCTTCCCCATGCTACTTCTATGGCATGTCTAATTGCACGTTCTACTCTACTTGGTGTCGTATTGAATTTGTGGGCTATTTGTGGATATAGACTTTTTGTTATTTGATTTATTACTTCTATATCATTTACTACCATTATTATTGCTTCTCTTAAATATTGGTATCCTTTTATATGTGCTGGTACTCCGACTTCATGTATTACATTTGTTACTAGTGCTTCTAGGTTTTCTTCACTTTTCTTTCCGTTTTCTGGTATTTCTACATATTGAGATTTATTTTCTCTTGTTATAAAATTATTACTTCCTTGTGATGGTTTATAATTTTTTAGTTCTCGTATCCTTTTTATTAGTAATTCAATATCAAATGGCTTTACTACATAATATTCAGCGCCTAGTGATATTGCTTTTTGTGTTATTTTATCTTGTCCTACTGCTGAAAGCATTATGCTTACAGGCTTTTTTAATAGTTTTAAACTATTTATTTTTTCTAATACTCCTATTCCATCTAAATGTGGCATAATAACATCTAATAATACTACATCTGGTATTGTATTTGCTATCATATCTATCGCTTCTGTTCCATCCTTTGCCATTCCTATTACTTCCATATCTTCTTGACTTTCTAGATATGCTGCTAATGTTTGACTAAATTCTTGATTGTCATCTGCAATCAATACACTTATTTTTTCTCTCATGATTTTCCTCCTATAATCAAAATTGTAAATTTTTTACAGTTTTGATTATATTCTTTGATTCGAGGAAAATCAATAAAATTGTTAATTTTTTCCATTTTGTTTTATGAAAGTAATACTTTAATATACATTATTTACCAATATTGCTTTGATAAAATTTTTATTTCTTCTAATTTCACTTTTTTACCATTAAAATCTTCTATGAATTTTTCTTTTTTGCCTTCTTCTACTAATATTTTGCATACAATTTTTTCTGTATAATTTATATCATCTATTTTTATATTATTTTTTTGACAGTAATATTTAAAATCTTTTAAATCTTGATACTCTAATTTTACTTCTATACTTCGCAATAATGATTTTTTTACTATTTCTACTTCTTCTATTGCTTTTAATGTTGCTTCTGAATATGCTCTAACTAAACCTCCTGTACCTAATAATATACCACCAAAATATCTTGTAACGACAACTAATACATTTATTAAATTGTTTTTTTGCAATATATTAAGCATTGGTCCTCCTGCCGTTCCTGATGGCTCTCCATCATCACTTGCTTTTTCTACTATTTGCTCGTTTTCTATTATTCTATATGCAACACAATTATGTCTTGCTTTATAATGTTCTTTTTTTATTTCTTTGATTTTTTTCTCTGCAATTTCTTGACTTTCTACTGGAATTATATTTGCTATGAACTTTGATTTTTTTTCTTCTATTTGTGCTATTTTACTTTCTTTGATTGTTATTATTTCTTCCATCTTTTCTCCTTTTTGTTAATTTAAAATTAACTTTTTGTTTTTCCAGCAACATATCCTGTTGAATAAGCTATTTGTAGATTAAATCCTCCAGTGTATGCATCTACATCTATAATTTCTCCTGCAAAGTACAATCCTTTTATTATTTTTGATTCCATTGTTTTAGGATTTATTTCTTTTATAGATATTCCCCCTGATGTAATTATTGCCTCATCTATTGGTCTAAATCCTTGTATTTCTATTTCAAATTTTTTTAATATTTTTACTAATTTTTTTCTTTCTTCTTTTGTTATTTCATTTACTTTTTTTTCAGGGTCTATTTCACTTTTTTCTATAATTGTTTTTATTAATTTTTGTGGTAGTAATTTGTCTAAACTATTTTTATATCTTTTATTTTTGAATTCTTCAAAATCTCTTAAAATTCTTTCTTCTAATTTCTTTTCTTCTAATGCTGGCTTAAAATCTATTTCTAGTTTTATTTTTCCTTCATTTAATGAACTTTCTATATTTTTATATCTTACAAGATGTGCTGAACTGCTTAATATTATTGGTCCTGATACTCCAAAATGTGTGAATATCATTTCGCCAAAGTCATCATATATTATTTTATTTTTTTCTTTGTCTATGATTTTTATTTTTACATTTTTTAGACTTAATCCTTGTAATTCTTTACATATTGTTTTTTCTTTTATTGTTAATGGAACTAATGATGGCTTTATTTTTGTAATTGTATGACCTAATTCTTGTGCCATTATATATCCATCTCCTGTTGAACCTGTTAGTGGATAGCTTTTTCCTCCTGTTGCTAATATTATTTTATCTGCTTTTATTATTCCTTTATTTGTTTTGATTCCTGTTACTTCTTTTTGGTCATTTACTAATATTTTTTCTACTGTTGTTTCTTCTAATATTTTTACATTTTCTTTTTTTAATTTTTTAGTAAAACATTTTAATACATCTATAGATTTATCTGTTATCGGAAAAATCCTATTTCCTCTTTCTTCTTTTACCTCTAAACCTTCTTCTTTTAAAAATTCTATTATATCTTTGTTTGTATAACTGTGAAATGCACTATATAAAAACATCCCATTTCCTGGTGTGTTTTTTATAAATTCTTCTATGTCTAAAGAAGATGTAATATTACATCTTCCTTTTCCCGTTATTAGTAATTTTTTTCCTAATTGTTTATTTTTTTCCACTAATGTTACATTATGATTTTCCTGTTTTGCTGTTATTGCTGCCATCATTCCTGCTGGTCCTCCACCTATTACTACAACATCCATTTAATTTTTCCTTTCTTTTATAACTTTCTTTTTATTTTTTTCAGCTATTTTTTATCTTACATTTTAAATTTTTAATGATTTCTTTAATTAATTTTCTGACTTTTTATTAATTTTTCCATTCACTTTTTATATTGAATTTCTTCTACTTTTCCATTTCTTCAATTGCTTTTATGATTCCATATTTTCCATAGTCATATGTAAGTCCTCCTTGAAGATATGCTATATATGGTTCTCTTATTGGTCCATCACAACTTAATTCTATTGTTGAGCCTTCTGTAAATGTTCCTGCTGCCATTATTACTTCATCTTCATATCCTCCCATTGGGCTTGGTTCTGGTGTTACATTTGAATCTATTGGTGAACCTTTTTGAATTCCTTGGCAAAACTTAACTAATTTTTCTTTACTTCCTAAATGAATGGTTTGTACTATATCTGCTCTTTCTTCATTATATTTAGGTTCAACATTATATCCAAGTTTTTCTAATATACAACTTGCAAATATTGCTGTTTTTACACTGCTTGCAACTACTTGTGGTGCGAAGAATAGTCCTTTTAGTAATAATGTATTTTGACCAAGAGATGGTCCTATTTCCTTTCCTATTCCTGGTGCTGTTAATCTTTCTGCACATAATTCTATTAATTCTTTTTTTCCTACTATATATGCTCCACTTGTTGCTATTCCTGCTCCTAGATTTTTCATTAATGAACCTACTGCTATATCAGCTCCTACTTCTATTGGTTCTTTTTCTTCTACAAATTCTCCATAACAATTGTCTACCATTATTATTACATTTTTATTTACTTCTCTTATAGCCTTTATTGCTTTTTCGATTTTTTCTATTGTCAAACTCTTTCTTGTTGAATATCCTCTTGAACGTTGAATTTCAACTAGTTTTATGTCTTGTTTTTTTAATCTTTCTTTAATTTTTTCTATGTCAAAATCATTATTTACTAGTTCTATTTGCTCATATTCTATCCCATATGCTTTCAATGAGCTTTTACTTACTTCTTTTCCTATCCCTATTACTGTTTGAAGTGTATCATATGGTGCTCCTGTAATGCTTAACATTTTTTCATTTGGTCTTAATAGTGCTGATAATGTTATAGCTAATGCATGTGTTCCTGATATAAATTGTGCTCTTACTAAACTATCTTCTGCTTTAAATATTTTTGAGTATATTTCTTCTATTTTATTTCTTCCTATTTCTTCTATTCCATATCCAGTTGATGATTGTAAATGCATTTCTTGTAAATTACATTCTTGAAATGCTTTTATGACTTTTATACTGTTTTTTGTGCATATTCTATCTATTTTTTCTGTTTCTGATTTTATTTCTTCTTCTACTTTTTCTATTAATTCTTTATTCATTTTTACCATTCCTTATTTTTATTTAGATTTTAGGTTATATCTATAAACCTTTTTGTAATAAATTATATTTCCGAACAAAATGGAGTGTCCCTAATGTTCGTATTCACCAATATTTTACTATATTTTTGATATTTTATCAATACTCCTTCCTTTTTTATATTATGTATGATATAATGTGAAAGTAACTATTTGTTTTTTTATTAAAAGGAGGTATTTATGAAACTCTTTGACGTAACTTTTAAATTGGATTCTGTTTTTCCAGAGCTGAAATCAATTCTGCCAGTGTTAAATAATATGGCAAGAGATGGTAACAGACTCACTGTTGATGCGAGAACATCTCACACATCTGACCGGTATTACTTGAGAATGAATCTGTATCGGGAAAATAAGCTTTACCCTACAATCGGCTTGAGACCATATCTGTCAGAAGATTTCAATCCTGATTGCTTTTCGAAGTTTTATGATTGTAATCTTTCAGACTGTTTTTTACAGGCCGAAACTGATACTGATTGTTCTTGTATTAAGGTGAAAGTCTATGATTCTTTACCAGAGGAATCAACCTTGATTTCTGATTCTTCTTTATGTTCAAACATTAATTATTCTGATCATGAGCAGAAAGAATCTTATATTCTGGCATACAGAAAACCTTTTAAAGAACTGCAGTTATTAATTCCTTCTTTGAACTCAATTTTGAGTAAAGGTGGAGTTGTTTACCCTCAAATTCAGAAACGAGTTGATGAAGAAAAGAATGCCTTCAAATATCTTCGGCTGAATTTTAGTACTGTAAATAATAATTTCGATAGACCTTCAATTTTTATTTCTGCAGGTCTGAAGAATAACTGTAAAATTTATACAGAAAATGGCGGTGTTGACAGCAATGCATCGATTGTGTCTTTGATGGCACAGTATAGTATGGGACATTATCCTTTGAAATTCTTTATTGAATATTCTAGCGATGTACCTACAGTAAAGTGCGTTGTTTACGAAAAATAATTTACAGGTAATTTATTTGAATTACTGTTTTGACCGTTTTTTCTGGATGATACTTGAATAGGTATCTGAAAGCAAAAAATCCAACATCTGTAAAGTGTTGGATTTTTTGCTTTGTTATTGCATTATTATATGTTTTATTAGATAGTAAAAACCGTTGATTTTTCAACGGTTTTTGTTTATATTTATTAAAAATTAGTTTTGTGTATATGGTAATATAGCAATATGTCTTGCTCTTTTTATTGCTGTTGTGATATCTCTTTGATGTTTTGCACATGCTCCTGTTGTTCTTCTTGGTAAGATCTTTCCTCTGTCATTTACGAATTTTTTTAGTTGATCTGCATTTTTATAATCTAATTCAAAGTTTTTATCACTGCATAATATGCAAACTTTTTTTCTTTGTTTTCTGAATTTTGGATTGTAATCCTCATCATAGTTTTTGTTATTATTTCTTTTATTTTGTTTTTTGTCTGCCATTTCTATTTTCCCCCCTTGCTTAAATAATTAGAATGGTAAATCATCACTTGAAGATACTTCGAAATCAGAACCCATGCTACCTGGCATAGTATTTCCAAATGTGTTTTCAAATGCTCCAGAAGTTGCATCTCCTTCTCTTTTACTATCAGCAAAATATGCTTCTTCTGCAATTACTTCTGTTATATAGTGTTTTACTCCTTGGTCATCATCCCAAGTTCTTGTTTGTAATCTACCTATTATTCCTACTTGTTGACCTTTTTTAAAGTATTTACTACAAAATTCACCTAGTTTGCTCCATGCTACAATGTTGAAGAAATCTGCTTGTCTTTCTTCTCCTTGTCTTACAAATCTTCTGTTTACTGCTAAACTGAAAGATGCAACTAGTGTGTTATTTGTTTGTGTGTATCTTACTTCTGGGTCTCTTGTTAGTCTTCCCATTAATATTACTTTGTTCATTCTTATCACCTTTCTTTGCTTTAAATAAAGGTCTCTATTTCTTTATTTAATTTTTAAAATTAATCTTCTTTTCTTACAACGATAAATTTCATTATTTCGTCTGTAATTCTGTATACTCTTTCTAGTTCTTTTATTGAATCTGGTTTTGCTTCAAAACAAAATACTAGATATGTACCTTCTGTACATTTTTTGATTTCATAGGCTAATTTTCTTTTTCCCATGTTATCAACTTTTTCTACTTTTCCATTTTCATTTATTAATCCTGTAAATTTTTCTTCTAGTGCTTTTACACCAGCTTCATCAACATTTGGATTAATAATGATAACACTTTCATATTTATTCATTATCTTTCACCTCCCTTTGGATTATAACCTAACTTTTCGTTAAGTAGAGATTGAAAATATTTTTTTGTAGTTTTACTACTTTTTATTTTCAAAACAGTGTTATTTTATCATATTTCTTAGGCTTTTGCAAGCATTTTTTTGATTTTTCCTTAATTTTCAAAACTGGTAATTTAATTTTACCATTTATAATTTTTCTTAATTCCTTAATTCTTTAATTATTATTATTTATGATAATTATTCTTTAAAATCTAGATTAATGCTAAACAGCCATCCTTTGATGAAGTAAAATCTAGAAATATTAAATCTCTTAAGTCTACTTCATCAGGATGGCTAATCTAATTTTAGCTATTAAGCTTTAATTAGAAAGTTGAAAGGATTAAAATTTGTATCTAGATCCGCTTACTGTAACCATCAGTTTTTTATTTAAGTCAATCTTTTCTAGCGGAGATGTCTTTTTTTCTATCTCTTTGTTTTGGCTCTTTACTATTCCCACTGCTGATACCTTATGCCCAAATTTTATGGCATATTTTACTTCCAGTAAGTCTGTGGTTGAAGTACCCATTGTGTCATTGATAAAGTATTCCAACTTTATCTTTTCTTCTCTTTTATATACACCTTTTACAGAATAACTTTCTCCGTCAGTTGTGTATATAAATTGATACATTTTATTGCTTGGATTTTTCTTTATATCACAAACAATGCCATGTACTGTTTTCCAGTTTTCTTCTATGGTTGCATACATTTCAACTTCATACCCTAAAGATAACCATTGAGCTGCTTCCACAAGAGTGTTACTTACCCGCTTAACTCCGTTTTCCTGGTTACAAATAAATCTTTTTAAATAACAAGTTTTTAATGCCATTTTTTTCTCCTTTCTTTTTTCGCAAAACAACATGTTATGTATACATTATAATGATTTTATAGTTAAAAGTCAAATTTTCTTATCATTTACATAATTTGACTTCTTATGATAATTTTGGTATAATTATTATGCAGTTTAATGTTTTATTATTAAAAGGAGGATTTTTTTATGAAGAAAAAAATCATTAAGAGAGATTCACGGGGAAACATTGTAAATTATTACGGATTTCATGTAACTGATGAGGTTCATAAAAAACAGTGTTATGTTCAACTCACTAATATTCCAAATCCGCTTTCTGTTGCTCTTCTTGTTAATGGAGAAGTATTTGCAACTATCGATTATTCAAGATTCACTCTTGAAAACTTGAGAAAGCATGAAGTCGTATATTCAGAGAATTATATCTGGAATTATATTTACTCTGAATGTAGAAAACATCTGCCCCGTCGATTAATTTTTATTGACCAGCTTACAGCTGATAACTCTTCTGTGGCCGGTGATTTATGCGACTTTATTCCCGAGAAAGATCTTGTTGTAGATGATTATTTTTTTGACAGAGAAATGGCTGGAATTAATGAGTTCAACGATTGAGTTTCTTCATAAAAACTATATTCTTTTTTAGAAACTCCTATAATCAAGATGATTCATCCCCTTAAAGTATATATTGTTATTTTAATATTTACTTTGAGGGGATGATTTTTTATTTTGCCTCATATAAAATCATGACTAATATTATAACTGACTTTATAGCTAGTATTTTAATTTAACTGATAGATTAACTGATATTTTAATTGACATTTTGTTAATATTATAGCTAATCTTTAATTAATATTTAAATACATTAATAATATTTTATTTAATCTTTATCTAATATTTGAATATATTAATAATATTTAATTTAATCTTTAGCTAATATTTGAATATATTAATAATATTTTATCTAATCTTTAACTAATATTTGAACATATGAATAGTTTTATACTTCCTTTTTTAGTTCTTGTATTTTTTCTATTTCTATTATCTTTCCTCTACTATTTATTTTATTAATCTTTTTCTGTAATTCTATAATTGGTATTGGTAATATTCCAATAAATATTGTTATTATCCATTGTGTACTTGTTAGTGGTACTAATTCAAATACTTCTGCAACACTTGGAATTACTACTACAATTGTCTGAACGAATATTCCCAATATTAAACTTCCTAATAGATATTTATTTTCTAATATTCCAACTTCAAATATGGATTTTTCACTTTTTATGTTAAAACTATGTATTAATTCTAGTAAACCTATTGCCATAAATGACATTGTTCTTGCTACTTCAATTCCGTAATATTTATTTCCTATGCTAAATGCTACTAGTGTAAGCATTCCAATCATTATTCCTTCTATTATGATTTTTCCCCATAAACCATCTGAAAATATTCCTTTTCTACTATTTATAGGTTTTCTATTCATTATATCTTTTTCTGGTGGTTCTAATCCCAATGCAATTGCAGGTAATGAGTCTGTAACTAAATTTATCCATAAAAGTTGTATTGCAAGTAATGGTGATTTTAATCCTAATACTAAACCTAGAAATATTGTTACAATCTCTCCTATATTTGTTGCTATTAGAAAATGAACTGCTTTTCTTATATTATCATATATATTTCTTCCTTGTTTTACTGCTTCTACTATTGTGACAAAATTATCATCTGTTAATATCATATCTGCTGCATTTTTTGCTACATCTGTACCGTTTTTCCCCATTGCTATTCCTATATCTGCATTTTTTAATGCTGGGCTGTCGTTTACTCCATCTCCTGTCATAGCTACTACTGCTCCATTTTTTTGCCATGCTTTTACTATTCTTACTTTATGTTCTGGTGTTACTCTTGCAAATACTGAATAATTTTTTATTATTTTTCTTAACTCTTCATCAGATATTTTATCTAATTCACTTCCGCTCATTGCCTTTTCATCTTTTTTTATGATTTCTAGTTCTTTTGCTATTGCTTTTGCTGTTTCTAAATGGTCTCCTGTTATCATTACTGTTTTTATTCCTGCTCTTTTACATGTTTTTACCGCTTCTTTTACTCCTTCTCTTGGTGGATCTATCATTCCTATTAATCCACTAAACGTTAATTCTTTTTCTATTAATTCTGAATTTATCTGTCTTGGAAGTTGCTTTACTTCTTTATATGCTACTGCTATTACTCTTAATGCTTTATTTGCCATTTTTGTATTTTCTCTTAATGCTTTTTGCATTTCATTACTTGAAAATATATTTCCTCTTTCTGTTCTTACACATCTTTTTAATAACACATCTGGAGCTCCTTTTGTTATAATTAAATATCCATCTTGAATTTTATGTATTGTTGTCATCATTTTTCTATTAGAATCAAATGGTATTTCATTTATCCTTGGTATTTTTTCTTCTATTTCTGTTTTATTATTTTCTAATTCTATTGCTTTTTCCACTATTGCCTTTTCTGTTGCTTCCCCATTTACCTTTATTTTATTATTGTTTTCCACTATTATTTCGCAATCTGTGCATAACATTCCATATTTTATTGTTTTTTGTATATTTTCAGAATATATTTCCATTACTTTCATCTTATTTTGTGTTAATGTTCCTGTTTTGTCTGAACAGATTACTGTACTACTTCCTAATGTTTCTACTGCTGGCAATTTTCTAATAATACTATTCTTTTTTGCCATTTTTGTTACACCTATTGATAGCATGATTGTTACTATTGCTGGTAATCCTTCAGGTATTGCTGCTACTGCCAATCCTACAGATGTCATAAACATTTCCATTGGTGGTGTTTGTTTTATTATTCCAATTATAAATATGATGATACATATTATTAAACATGCCACTCCTAATATTTTTCCAACTTGACCTAGCTTTTTTTGTATTGGTGTTTCTGGTGCTTCATTTTCTATTATCATGTTAGCAATTTTTCCAACTTGTGTATTCATTCCTGTTTCAGTTACAACTGCTTTTCCATGCCCATTAACTGTTATACTAGACATGAATGCTAAATTTTTCATATCTCCTAATGGTATATCTTTTTTACATATAATATTTGCCTCTTTTTCTGATGGTATAGTTTCTCCTGTTAATGCTGATTCTTCAATTTTTAAATTATATCCATCTATAATTCTACAGTCTGCTGGTATGTAATTTCCTGATTCTAAAACTATAATATCTCCTACTACTAATTCTTCACTATTTATTTCTTTTGTTTTTCCTTCTCTTATAACTTTAGTTTTTTGTGGTGTCATTTTCTTTAAACTCTCTATTGATTTTTCTGCTTTGGCTTCTTGTATTACTCCCATTAATGCATTAAATATAACTATTCCGATTATTATAATAGAATCAATATAATCATTTTCACCTTGCATTTTTGATACTATTGCAGAGATTATTGATGCAATTATTAAGATAATTATCATGAAATCATTAAATTGTTTAAAAAACTTTATTATGATTCCTTCTTTTTTCTTATCTGCTAATTTATTTTTTCCATTTTTTATCTGTTTTTCTATAACCTCCTTTTCTGTTAGACCCAATTTTTCATTTGTTCCTAACTTTTTTAACACTTCTTCTTTTCTTAATGTTTGCCACATAGTTACACTCTCCTTTGTATTTTTTTATTTCTTTGCTTGTCTTTATTTAACTATATGCTTGTCTAGTTTTTTTATTCACAATTTTCTTTGTACTTTTTTGTCGTTTTTTCATACTATATAGAGAGGAGATTATATTAATGTGAGGTTTTAAAACATCCCTTTCCTTCTTTAGTTTTCTTTAGATATGGAGTTGTTATTATGTTTTTAAATTGTTTACTTTTGGCTATTTCTAGTAGTGTTGATTCTCTTGGAATCGGTATTACATATGGTATTAAAAATACTCGTATTACATCATTTGCTAAAGTTATTCTTTTTCTTATATCTTTTGTTGTATCTAATCTATCTATTTGGCTTGGAAATATTTTAAAATTGATTTTACCTGATTTTATTACTGTTTATATTGGTGCTATTGTTTTAATTGTTATGGGATTTTTCATGTGCTTTCAATCTTTATCTGGCAAGAATAAGAATAAAGAAAAATCTTGTTTATTTAATAAAACATCAAATAAAAATTTAGATTTTGATGGTGAAGAAAAAATATATTCTTTTTTTATAAAATTTCTTGGTATTACTATTAAAATTATTAAAAATCCTGTTTCTTCTGATTTTGATGGTTCTAATAGTATTGATGCTAAAGAAGCATTATTTTTGGGATTCGCTCTTTCTTTAGATAGTTTTTGCATTGGTATTGGTTTTAGTGTTATGAGTATTTCTTCAATTCTTTTTCCTTTTTTTATTAGTTGTTTTCAATTCTTTTTTATTAATTTGGGGAATTTACTTGGAAGAAAACTTTATAAATTTAGTAAAATTCCAGATAATGTTTGGTCTGTTATTTCTGGTGTTTTGCTTATTATTATTGGTGTTGTTAAATTTTTGTGATTTTTATTTATAGATTTTTTATTCTATTTTTTAAGCTCTATCAATATACTGATAGAGCTAATTTTGTGTTAGCATTTTACTGTTAGACGATAAAATAAATAAATAGAGAATATATTATTTTACTAATACATTCTCTATATTCTCCTATTGTTTTAATTTCATTGATAATAATTTTGATATACCACTTTCTTCCATTGTTACACCATATACAGTATCTGCTACTTCCATAGTTCCTTTTCTATGTGTTATTACTAAAAATTGTGTATTTTGAGCAAATTTTTTCAAGTATTCTGCATATCTATATACATTTACATCATCTAGTGCTGCTTCTATTTCGTCTAATACGCAGAATGGTGCTGGATTTATTTTTAATATTGCAAATAATAATGCTATGGCTGTTAATGCTTTTTCTCCTCCTGAAAGTAATGTCATGCTTTGTAATTTTTTTCCTGGTGGTTGTACTGTTATTTCTATTCCACATTCTAAAATGTCTTCTTCATTTTCAAGTTTTAATTCTGCTTTTCCTCCACCAAATAATTCTTTAAATACTTCGTCAAAGTTTTGATTAATCTTTTTAAATTTTTCTTTGAATTGCTCTTTCATTGTTTGTGTTATTTCTGTTATTATTTTTCTTAATTTTGACATTGTGTTTTCTAAATCTAACCTTTGCTCACTCATAAAGTCATATCTCTCTTTTAAGGTTTTATATTCTTCTATTGAATCTATATTAACACTTCCAATTTCTTTTAGCTCATTTCTTAAGTCTGATACTTTTCTTTGTGTTAGTGCGATATTTTCTGGTTTTTTATAGCTTTCTGCCTGTAGTGGTGTTAGTTCATATTCTTCCCACATTTTTTGAATTATATTGTTTATTTCTTCTTGATTTTTTTCTTTTTTCATCTCCAATTTTAGTATTTGTGCTTTTAAGTCTTCTATTATTTTCATTTTTTCTGTAATTTGTTCTTCTTGATTATTTAATTTTTCGTTCTTTTCTATTCTCTCTTTTTTATAGTTTTCTATTTTTTCACTACTATTTTTTACATCTTCTTTTATTTGTTCAATCTTGTTCTTGGTTTCTGTAATGCTTTCCTTTAAGTTTTCGTTATCACTTTTTATCATTTCTATTTGTTCTTTTTTATTTTGTATTGATTTATTATTTGTATCTATTTCTTGTTTTATTCTTTCTTGTATTTCTTCTATTGATGTTTCACTTTCATCAAAAGATGATACTGATATTTTTAAGTTTGTTATATCAAAATTCAAATCGTCTATGTATTTTTGATTTTCTTTATTATTTTCTGCAAATTCTGATATCTTTTTGTTTAATTCTTCTGTTTCTAAATTAATTTTTTCTATTTCTTTATCTGTTTCTTCTTGTATTTTTATTGATTCTTCTTTGTGTTCTTTTAATCTTTCTTGCTCATCTTTTAATTTGTTTAGTCTATTTTCGATTTTTTCTATGTTTTCTTCTATTGATAATACTTTTTGTTTTTCTGTTGCATATGTTATTTCGATTTCTTGTAATTCTTCTTCTAATTTGCTTATATATTCTAATATGCTTTCTATTGATTCTTCATATTCGTCTTTTTCTTTTTGTAATTTTTGTATTATATCTTTTAGTTCTTCTATTTCCTTTCCTAGTTTTTTAATCTCTTTTTCTCTTCCTAATATATTTACTGTCTTTTTAGCTATAGAACCTCCTGTAATTGCTCCTGATGGATTTATTAAATCTCCATCTACAGTGACGATTCTAAATGTGTATCCATTTTGTTTTGCAACTTTTATTGCTGTATCCATTGTGTCTACAATTACAGTTCTTCCTAGTAAGTTTAGAATTATTTGTTCATATTTTTTGTTATATGATATTAAATCTGATGCTATTCCTACTATTCCTTTTTCATTACCTTTTATTTTTTCTAGTTTTTTACCTTTTACTGATGTAATTGGTAAGAATGATGCTCTTCCTAAATTATTTTTTCTTAAATATTCTACTAATCTTTTTGCATCTTCTTCTGTTTCTGTAACTATGTTCTGCAAGCTAGCTCCTAAACACATTTCTATTGCTGTTTGTAATTCTTCTGGTACTTCTATTATGTTGGCTAAAACTCCATGCATTCCTTTTCCTAATTCTTTTATATTTTCACAATCTTTTAGTAATGATTTTACGCTTTTTATATATCCTTCTTTTTCTTTTTCTGTTTCTATTAAAAATTTCTGTCTTGATTCTTTAATTCTCATTTCATTTGTATATTGCACTATTTTTGTGTCATATTCTTTTGATTTTTGGGTTATTTCTAATTTTTGTTTTTGGTTGTCTTCTAAACTTTTTTTGATTTTATTTCTTTGATCTTCTATTTTATAGAATTCTTTATCTATATCTTCTTTTTTCATTCTTGCTCTATCTAATTCTGATATTTGCATTGAAATTTCTTGTTTTACTTGATTTTCTCTTTTTTCATCATTTTCATAATTTACTTTTTGTGTATTCTTTTCTGATTGTAAATCGAATCTTTTTTCTGTATTTTCTTCCACTGTCTTTTTATATTCTTCTATTTCTAATTCTTTTTTAGATAAATTATTTGTTATTTGATTTAATTCATTTTGTTTTTGTTCTAATTCTTTTTCAAATTTTTCTTTGTTTTCTTTTAAGTTATATTTCTTTTCTTCTTTTTGCTTAATTTCCTCTTCTAATTCTTTGTTTCTTGCTTCTTTTTCTTCTATTTCTTCTTGATATCTTTTTTCATTTTCGTTATTGTTTGCTATTCTTGTATTTGCTACATTTATATCAGAATTTAACATTTCTATTTCTTTTTGACTTTCAAATCCCAAATTTGATATTTCTTCTATTTTTGTTGTTAGCTCATCTATTACTGTTTTTAATTCTTCTTTTACTATTTTACTTCTTTCTAGCTTTCCTTCTTCGTCATTACATTGACTTTGCATGATTTCTTCATCTTTTACTATTTCTTCTAGACCTTTTTTGTATTTTTCTATATTATATACAAATAGTCCTACTTCTACATTTTTTAGTTCTTCTCTTATATTTAAGAATTTCTTTGCTTTTTCTGATTGCATTTGTAATGGTTCTAGATTTCCTTCTATTTCTGATAATATGTCATTTATTCTTAATAGGTTTAATTTTGTATGTTCTAATTTCTTTTCTGATTCTTGTTTACGTATTCTGTATTTTACGATTCCTGCTGCTTCTTCAAATATATGTCTTCTATCTTCTGATTTGTTACTTAATATCTCGTCTATTTTTCCTTGTCCTACTATTGAATATCCATCTCTTCCTATTCCTGTATCCATAAATAATTCTAATATATCTTTTAATCTGCATGGGACTTTGTTTATGAAGTATCCAGTTTCTCCACTTCTATATAATCTCCTTGTTACTGTTACTTCTTGATATTCTATTGGTAAGCTATTGTCTGTATTATCAAATACTAGTGATGCTTCTGCAAAACCTAGAGATTTTCTGTTTTGTGTTCCTGCAAAAATAACATCAAGCGATTTTGAACCTCTTAATGATTTCATACTTTGCTCACCTAATACCCATCTTATTGCATCTGATATATTACTTTTTCCTGAACCATTTGGTCCTATTACTGTTGTTATTCCTTTTTTAAATTCTAATACTGTTTTATCTGCAAATGATTTAAATCCTTGCATTTCTAATCTTTTTAAATACATCTATTTTCACCTTTATTTTTCTATTTATCTATAGTATTTTATACTATTTTTTTTTAGTTGTAAAGTAGTTATTTTGTCTTTTGTTGCTTAAATTGTAGGTGTCAATTAACAAAGTAAATTGCACTTATTTTTTCGAAATTGCATTTAACTTTTCAATTGCCCCTTAAATTGTAGGCGAACGTTTAGTACTAGTTTTTTTATTAACTATAAGAATCGAGTTAATGTTTCTTTATTTTTTACTGGATTTTTATTTAGATTTTTTATGATTTAAAAAATATTATGATTTAAAATTCTATTAGAGCTTAATCTCAATTTCTGCATCTTTTATTTTTTTATAAATATAATATTTGTTTACATTTCTTGTGTCTTCCATTAATATCTCTAACATTTTAGTTTTTATGTTTCCTTCGCATTTTTTTAATAGTAATAAATCTGTTATTAATGTGTCTTTTTCTAGTAATTTTAACATTGACATATTTTTAATATTTATGAGATTATATGAAAAATATACACCATTATTTTCAAATTCTGTTTGCGTTAGTTTTATTTGTTTTTTACTTCTCCATTCTTTTTCTCCTGTATAAATTATAATTGGGATTATAATTGGATATCTAAAAGATTTATTTTGATTTTTGGATTTTATTTTTTCTTCTTTCCACTTTTTTATTAGTTCCATACAAATTTGTAAGATTTCAAAAATTTTTTGAGAATAAAATTGATTTTCATATTGAATTATGAAATACATTTCTTTATACATATGTTTATAAATTTGTGTATTATTTTTGATGTTTTTTGTTTCTAATTCTGATATTTTTTTTAAATCTATTGTTTTTATATCTTGAATTTCTTTTTTATAGAATGAATATAAAAATTCTATGATGTATTCCTTTTCTCCTATTGATTTTAATATGTATTGGTCTATTATGTCATATTCTATATTTCTTTCTTTTTCTCTTTTTTCTTTTGATAATTTCTTTTGCTGATTATTATTTTGTGTGTAATCTAAATAGTCATTATACGTAAAAATTTTCAATTTCTACTCCTTTATTATATATTTGAGTTTTTTAATGGTTGCTCATAAACCATAATTTTTTTGTAGGTGTATTTTTATTTTTTAGGACATGTCTATGTTAGCACTTTTTTAGATGCAAAGTAAAATAATGTATTTCATTATTAAATATTTTATTATTTAGAATTTTATTTAAAATTATATATTGGGAACTTTTTAGAATTTTATTAAAATTATACTTTATAAGAACTTTTTATAAACTTGCGTTGATAATTTAAACTTAATTATTGAAATAAATTTTAAAATGTCAGTATTTCTTATGTTCGTTTTCATTATTAAAACATATTTTGTTTTTTATTTCAATAGATTTTTGCTTATTTTCTTCGTTTTTCATCGCAAAATTCGACATTTTTCCCTATTTTATAGTTGATTTTTGTTCTTTTTTATGGTTTATTGTATTATTTTATATTATTTTAATGTTTGGTTTTAATTATTAATCTTTTCATTTTTCATAACAATTTTAAAGAAAAGTAACTTTAAACTAATTTTAATCTATAGTTTTGTTACTTTTCTATTTTCTTTTTTATTCCACTTTTTCGGCAAATTCATTATTTACAATTTTGTCATATGGTGCATCTTCTTTTAATTCTCCTGCCATTTTCATAACTTCTTGTAATCTTTGGAAACTTTCTTCTGTTAATACTGGCGTTTCGTTCCAAGCATCTATGTCTTTATAACTTTGTACTGCTGTTTCTAGAAGTTCTATATCTGTTCCTGGGAAAAAGCTTTGTATAGATTCAGCAATTTCTTTTGATGTATGATTTTTTACCCATTGTTCTCCCTCATATATTGCATTTGTGAAGTTTTGTATTAATTCTTTGTTATTTTCTATATAGCTCTTTTTAGCAAAATATGCTGTATATGGTATTTCTCCTGCTGCTTCTCCTACTGATGCAACTACATATCCTTTTCCTTCTTGCTCTGTTAATGATGCTGTTGGTTCAAATAATGTTACATAATCTGCATTTCCGGCTGTGAATGCTCCTGCCATTAGGTCAAATTTTATGCTGTCATCTAATGTTACATCTGTTTCTGGATTTATTCCATTTTTCTTTAATACATATTCTAATGTCATATATGGTACTCCACCTTTTCTTCCTGGTATTACTGTTTTTCCTTTTAATTCTTGCCAATCAAAATTTTCCGAATCCGTTCTTGATACTAGAAATGATCCGTCTCTTTTGGTCATCTGTGCAAATACTTGCGTATGGTCCTCTTTTCCTTCGTTATATACATATATTGATGCTTCTGGTCCTGCAAATCCTATTTCACATTGGTTTGCTAATACTTGTGTCATTACTGCATCTGCTCCTGATGATGTTGTTAATTCTACTTTAATTCCATTTTCTTCAAAGAATCCATTATTTATTGCTACATATTGTGGAGCATAAAATACTGAACGTGTTACTTCACTTACATTTACTGTTTGAAGTTCTTCTTCGTTCTTATTATTTTTATTTACTACAGTAATTATTCCTATAATTGCTATTATTAAAATCACAATGATGATAAGTAAAATTCTTTTTTTATTCATTTTACACCTCCCTTTTACTTTATATATTTTATGTCCATTCTTCTATTTTGTGAAAAAGTATATTACCTTTTATCTAAAAAATAGTACCATTTATCTTAAAATAGTATATCCTTATTTAATATTTTACATCTTAATTTTTAGGATAGATGTTATATTTATTTCTGTATAGTCGCACTAATTAAAGTGTTACAATTATTATTATTTAATTGTAACACTTATATATATTAAATTTATTAATTACTTTTTTATTGTAATTTCACATATAAAATTAGTATCTAGCTGATTTTTTTATAAAATACTTTTATATATTATTTTATCTCTGATATTTCGGCTATTGTAAAATAAGTTTCCTTCTCAATAATACAAATTTTAGAATATAATTAATACTTATTTAAATTTTTTACTATTAACTATCCATTTTTCAAGTAATAATACTAATCCATACATAATACCTGCAACAATTCCTAAAATTAATACACTTGTCATTACTAAATCTAGTTTAAAAACTTGACCTCCATATACTATTAAATATCCCAATCCTGCCTTTGATACTAGAAATTCTCCTGATATTACACCAACTAGAGATAATCCTATATTTACTTTTAATGAATTTATAAAAGTTCCAATATTTGCTGGTATTACGATTTTAGTTAATATTTGCCACTTATTTGCTTTGAATGTTTTTGCCATTTTTATTAGTTCTTTATCTGTTCTTAAGAATCCATTTAAATTTTCTAATATTGTTACTATTAATGATATTGATACTGCCATTACAATAATCGCAGGAGTTCCCGCTCCTACCCAAATAATAATTACAGGTCCTAGAGCTACTTTTGGTAAACTGTTTAATACTACTAAATATGGTTCTGTAACTTTGGCTAAAAAATTTGACCACCATAATAATATTGCTACAATTATTCCTATTACCGTTCCTAAAAGAAATCCCACTACAGTTTCATATACTGTTACTCCTATATGATGGATTAAATCATTTGAACCTAAATCCATAAATGTCTTTAGTATTCTGCTAGGACTACTTGTTATAAAGCTATCTATTATTTGTGTATCTGCAAGTATTTCCCATATGCCTAAAAATGCTATTAATATTAAAATTTGTGTAATTATAACTTTTCTTTTTTGATTTTTATTTTTCTTTAGATATTCTTTTCTTTCTTTTGATATTATATTATTCATCAACTCCCAGCTCCTTCCATAAAGTATTAAAATATTTGCTAAATAGTGGGCTTTCTCTACAGTTAATCGGATTTCTATTTTCTATATTAAAGTCTATTTTGCGGATATCTTTTATTGTTCCTGGTCTTTTAGTTAATACAATCACCCTATCTGACATTGATATTGCCTCTGATATGTCATGTGTGACAATAAGTGCTGTTATATTTTCTTTTCTTAATATTCCATATATATCATTTGTTACCATTATTCTTGTTTGATAATCTAATGCTGAAAATGCCTCATCTAATAATAAAATTTTAGGTTTGGTTGCTAGTGTTCTTATTAGTGCTACTCTTTGTCTCATTCCTCCTGATAACTCTGATGGATATTTATCTTTAAATTCATATAGATTATATTTTTTTAATAGTTTCTCTACATATTCTTTACTACTATCTTCTACTTTTCCTTTAATTTCTAGTCCAAATAAAATGTTACTCCATACTGTTCTCCATTCTAATAAGCAGTCTTTTTGTAACATATATCCTACTTTATCTGATATTCCCTCTATTTTTTCTCCCTCTATGTAGATTTCCCCTGTTGTTTTCTCTTCTAATCCACTTATTATTGATAGTAAAGTTGATTTTCCACATCCACTTGGTCCTATTATAGAGACAAATTCACCTAGGTTTACACTGAAGTTTATATTTTCTATTGCAAGTATTTCTTCTTTTTTGCTTTGATATTTTTTGCTTATATTTTTAACTTCTAATATTTTTTCCATTTTTATCATTCCTTCCTAATATATTTTATGTGAATACGAACAACGGGGACACTCTTTTTTGTTCGGAAAAAATTTTTCCGAACAAAAAAAAGTGTCCCCGTTGTTCGCCCACATTTTCTTAATCAAAGTATGTACTTATTCCTTGTAAATCTTCGAAATTATGTTGTCTTAATATTTCATACGTAATTATTGCTACAGAATTTGATAAGTTAAGCGACCTTAATGTAGGAAGCATTGGTATTCTGACTGTTTTTTGGTCTATATATTTTTCTAAAAGCCATTCTGGTAATCCTTTAGTTTCTTTTCCGTATAATACAAATACTTCATCCATTTTTGAATAATCTATATCTGTATATCTTGTTTTTCCTTTTGTTGTTGCAAAGAACATATTGTTTTCTTCTGGTTTATATTTTTCTAAAAATTTTTCTAATGAATTATGTTCTTCTATGTCTAATTTATCCCAATAGTCTAATCCTGCTCTTTTTATTGACTTTTCATCTAATCTAAATCCTAATGGATGTACTAGATGTAGTTTTGCTCCTGTTATTGCACAAGTTCTTGCAATATTTCCGAGTATTTTGAGGAATTTCTGGCTCTACCATTACTATATTTAATTTCATAATTCTACCTCTTTTCGTTTTTACTTTATTCCATGTTTTTATAAATTTATTTTTTCTATTATCATAGTCATTCTATTTATGGCATTACCTATAATTAATATATATTTTTTGTTCTTTTAATCGTTATTTTGATATCCTTTAATTAATTTATATTTATATTTTTATTATTATTAATTAGTATTTATAATATTTTACATTTTTATTTTATTATTTATTAATACTTAAATATTTAATATTCCATTTATTATATTCTCTATTATTTTACAATTCTCCTCTATTTTCGTATGGTGGCATATTTTCCACCATATATAATGGAATATCTGTAAGCCATCCATGCCATTTATATGTGTTTGGTGTTATATGTACACATGAATTTGCTAAAAAGTTTTTACGTAGATAAATTAATGTATTATCTCTTACATTTTTTTGTATTTCTATTCTCATTGGATATACTTTTCCTTTATATTGTATTATAAAATTGGTTTCGTATAGTGAATTTTCTATTTTGAAAAAGTATATATTCATATCTAATTTTGATTTTAATTCTTGTAGTACAAATTGCTCTGATAATGCTTCATTTCCTATTTTAAATATCTTGCCTTCTTCTAGTATTATTGATAATGGTATGTTCAATTTTGCAGATAATATTCCAATGTCAAAATAGTATAATTTGAATGATGTTGTATCTTGATATACTGATATTGGAAATTGAATATTATCTACTCTGGATACTTTATATATTAGCCCCATATCTTCTAAATACCTTATTGATGGTTCATATTCTGTCGCATTTGATCCATCTCGTAAGTCTCCATATCTTAATACTTTGTCTTCTCTTATTATATATAATGGCATCTCGTCCCATATTTTTATTATATTTTCTCTGACTGAAGTTGGTGCTTTTTCTAGTTGTTCTTCATATTCTTCTATTAATTCATTTTGGGCTTTTCTTACATCAGGATAATTTTTATTTTTTAAGAAATTTTCTACTATTCCTGGCATTCCACCTATATAGATGTATTTTTTTAATTCATTTTTATATTTTGCGTTTAGTTCCTTAATCTTTTCTTCGTTTTTTTCTTTTAAGCTGTTTACAAGTTCTTCTTCTCCTGATGCTAGTAAGAATTCATAGAAATTTAATGGCATTATTCTTACTATATTTACTTTTGGTTTTATAAGTTCAGCCTCTTTTAATGTTATTCCCCAATTTGATATAGTTCCTATTATGTCACATATATATTCTTCTTGTTTCATATTTATTAGGATTTTTCTTGCATTTTGAGATTTTTCTAATTCGTCTAATAATATTACTGTTTCATCTTTTTCTATTTCTTGATTTATGATTTCTTCTATTTTTATTTTTATTGTTTCTATTTCTTTTTCTTTATTTAGTACTTTAAATAATTTTTCTTCTATTTCAGTTTTTTGAGTTTCTGGATTTAAGTTTATATATATTATATTTTTGTAATTGTTTTTAGCAAAATCTTTCATTAAATATGTTTTCCCAACTTTTTTTGCTCCCTGTAATATTAGTGGTTTTCTTACTCTGCCTTTTTTCCATTTTATTAATTCTTCTACTTTTTCTCTATACATTTTTTCCCTTCTTACCTTGAATTTTTTGCCTTACATATTCATATAATACTATTCCAGTTGCAACTGATGCATTTAGACTTTCTGTTTTTCCTAGCATTGGTATTTTTACTTTTTTGTCTGCTATTTTTTGAATATTTTCTGTTACTCCTTTTGATTCATTTCCTATAACTACTACTGTTTTATTATAGTCTACATCATATATGCTATTTTTTGTTTGTAATGATGTTGCAAGTATTGAAAATTTCTTTTCTTTTAACATTTTTAATGTATTTTCTAAATTTTCACATTCTATAATTTTTATTCTAAATATTGCTCCCATTGTTGAACGTACAACTTTTGGATTATAGCTGTCTGCAGTGTCTTTTGATACTAATATTTGAGTTAATCCAATACTATCTACTGTTCTTAATATTGTTCCTAGATTTCCTGGGTCTTGTACTCCATCTAATGCTACAATAATATCTTCTTTTGAATTAATTTCTTGAATATTATTATTTATTTGTACTTCTATGTTATTCTTCTCTATAATTGCTAATATTCCTTGTGGATTTGTTACATCTGTTATGCTTTCAAATATTTTTTTGGTTACATATATGCAATTTTCTTTTGCAATCTCATATATTAATTCTTTATCTATTTCAAGATTTTTTTCGCAATCTTCACAAATAATGATTTGCTTTATTTTTGCCTTTTCTTGTATTGCTTCTTTAATTAATTTTATTCCTTCTATTATATACTCATTGTTTTCGTCTCTATATTTTTTCTCTTTTAGTTTTTTTATGTGCTTAATAATAGAATTGTCTTTACTTGTAATCACTTGCATCTATGTGATATCCTCCTTTATAATGTTTTTTATTCTGTTATTTCTTTTAAAAAATCTGTTACATCATTTAGAATCTGTCTTTCATTATTTGAGCCTATCTCTAATGTTATCATTGGTTTTACACCTGGTGAAAATTTTAATCTATTTTTATATTTTTCTATTAATTTTTGTATGTCAATGTCAAATTTGCTTTGTTCAAATGTAAATACAACTGCTTGTTTTTTACTTGCTATTTTGGTTATGTATTTTTGTTTTGCTAAATATTTTATTCTTGCAATATCTAGTAAGTTCTCTAATTCTCCTGGCATGTTTCCAAATCTGTCTATTATTTCATCTATTACATTTTGGATATCTTCTTCATTTTTACATAGTGCTATATCTTGGTATATTTCTATTTTTTGACTTCCATCTGATATGTATTCATCTGGGATATAACTTGTTACATTTAGATCTATTTGTATATCATATTCTTCTTCTACTTTTATTCCCTTCATTTCTTTTATTACTTCATCTAGTAAATTACAATATGTATCATATCCAACTTGTTCAAGATGTCCTGATTGGATTTCTCCTAATAGGCTTCCTGCTCCACGTATTTCTAGGTCTCTCATTGCAATTTTGAACCCTGAACCAAATTCAGTAAATTCTTTTATAGCTTTTAATCTTTTATCTGCTACTTCTGATAACATTTTATCTCTTTTATATGTTATATATGCATATCCTTGTCTTTCTCCTCTTCCAACTCTTCCACGTATTTGATATAGTCCTGCTAATCCCATTCTGTCTGCATTTTCTACTATTATTGTGTTTGCATTTGGTATGTCAATTCCTGATTCTAGTATTGTTGTACATACTAATACATTCGTTTTTTTCTCTATGAAGTCTTTCATTATATCTTCTATTTGGCTACCACTCATTCTTCCATGTGCAAATGCTACTTCCGCTTCTGGAATTAAGTTTGATATTTCTCGTGCTTTTCTTTCTATATTTTCTACATTGTTAAATATATAAAATACTTGTCCATCTCTCTCTAATTCTCTTGTTATTGCTTCTTGTACTACTTCTTGGTCATATTCTAATACATATGTTTGAACTGGCTTTCTATTTTGTGGTGGCTCATATATTACTGACATATCTCTTATTCCTACTATTGACATGTGTAATGTTCTTGGTATTGGTGTTGCTGTCATTGTTAATACATCTATATTCTCTTTATATTGTTTAATTTTTTCTTTGGCTTTTACTCCAAATCTATGCTCTTCATCTATTATTAGTAAACCAATATCTTTAAATTCTACATCTTTGCTTAATAATCTATGTGTTCCTATAACTATATCTACTTCTCCTAATTTTAATTTTTTTACTACTTCTTTTTGATATTTTGCACTTTTGAATCTATTTAATAGTTCTACTTTTATAGGGAAGTCTTTCATTCTATTTTTAAATTCTTGATATTGTTGGTCTGCTAGTACTGTTGTTGGCACAAGATATGCTACTTGTTTTTGGTCCATTACAGCCTTAAAAGCTGCTCTTATTGCTACTTCTGTTTTTCCATATCCTACATCTCCACATAGTAGTCTATCCATTGGTCTTGGTGTTTCCATATCTTTTTTTACTTCTTCTATACATCTTAATTGGTCATCTGTTTCTTGATATGGGAATTTCCCTTCAAATTCTGCTTGCCATGGAGTATCTTTACTAAAAGCATATCCTTTTGCTTTTTCTCTCTTTGCATATAATTCGATTAAATCTCTTGCTACTTCTCTTAAGTTTTTCTTTACTCTTGCTTTTGTTTCAGACCATTCTTTACTTCCTAGTTTATTTATCTTTGGAGATATTGCATCTCCTCCAATATATTTTCTTATGCTGTCTAGTTGGTTTGTTGGTACATATAATATGTCATCATTTTGATATTTTATTTTTATATAGTCTTTTGTTGTTTTATCTGCTGTTACTGTATTTACTCCTATATATATTCCTATTCCATAGTTTCTATGTACTACATAATCTCCTATTTTTAAATCTGCAAATACTACTTTTTCGCCTTCTCTATATGCTTTATTTGCTAGTGTTTTCTTTCTTTTTCCTCCATCTATTAAATCATCTGCTGATATTACTATTTGACTTATTTCATGGTTTTCAAATCCTGCCGTTAATTTTCCTATTGTTATTGTTATTATTCTTTCTTTAGATTTTACTATTATTGTTTTATCTAATTTTTCTTCTATTTTTGATATTAATTCTTCTTTTTGAAGGATTTCTTCCATCTTCTTTGCTTTTTCTTTTGTTGATACAAATATATATATGTTTTTTCCTTCATTTATTCCTTTTCTTAAATCATTAAATAAATTTTCTATCTCACTTTTATAATAATTTAATTCTCTATATTCTATATGATATTTTTCTACTTGTTTTGTGATATTTGTGTCTTGCTTTTCTAAATATATTCTACTTTCTCTTTTTTCTATTTTATCTTCTATTACATCATATGTTTGTATATTATTTATTGCTTGTGGTATTATTTTTTCTTTTTCTACTAATGCATTTGTTAAGTTTTTTATGTCTTGTATTATATTTTGTGCTCTTTGATTTATTTTTCTTTCTTCATCTATTGCTATTATATATTTTTCTGATAAATAATCTAATATGTTTGATTGTTCTTTATAGAAACAATCAAAGTATTTATCAATTTTACTTATATAATTCCCCGCTTTTATTTGTTCTATATCTTCTTCTATTATTTCTTCTTGCTTTTCATCTACTATTGTTTTTCTTATTCTTTTACATATATTTTCTATCGAATCTTCTAAAATATACTCATGTGCTGGAAAGATTTCAATATTTTCTAGTGCATTTATTGACCTTTGACTTATTATTGCAAAATTTCTTATGGAATCAATTTCATCTCCCCAAAATTCAATTCTTACACCTGTTTTTTCATTTAGTGATATATCTAGTATTCCACCTCTTATACTAAATTGTCCTCTTCCTTCTATTAAATCACATCTTGTATATCCTAGATTTACTAATTTTTGTTTGATTTCATCTAAATTTTTGATTTCTCCTACTTTTAACTTTAATGTGTTTTTATATAAGGTTTCTTTTTTTGGTAGTCTTTGCATTATTGCTTCTATTGTTGTTACTAATATTGGTGTTCTTTTCTCTTTTATTTTATTAAGAGTTTCTATCCTTTCATATGGTAAGTCTTTACTTTCTGCAATATAGTCATATGTTACTATTTCTTTTTTTGGAAAAAATATTGCTTTTTCTGTAAAGGCTTTTAAGTTTTCCATTATTTGTTTTGCTTGTATTTCATTATATGTAATTATTGCTATTGGTCTTTTTGTATATTCATTTATACTTGCTATTAATTGTGTTTCTCCCACGCCAGTTAGACCCGATATTCCTATCGGACCTTTTTTATCTTCTATGTTCTTTATAATATCTACAAATTTTTTGGATTTTCCTAATTCTCCTAGTATTGTATTCATGTTATCGCTCCTCATTTTTGATTAATATATTATACTATATTTTTTTGGAGAATTAAAGTGTTTTTTGCTTTAATTTTGTTTTTTCATTGAATTTTATTTTCCTTATAATAAAAAAGATATAGTCCTTTTTATTTATTGATCAGTATCTTAATAAATCATTTATATTTTTTTCGATTATTTTACATCTTTTAATCTAATGTATTTTATTCTAATTTTACACTATCATTTTGCTTCATTTTTTGACTTTTATGTCAATATGTAGTATAATATAGTTGTAACTATTTTTATATTTTAAGACCTACCTGTGTTGGTGGGTAGAAAGGATACTCTATGTTTAGAACAAACTTTGATTCAATGATGACACCATCTTCCGATGCTGGAAGAACACCTGTTGTTAACAAAACCAAATTCTCTCAGCTGTCTTACAAATCTTGCCCTGCTACATGTAAAAAATGTGGCGGAAAGTATGCTGATTTGGAACCGTTCGCACGGCAGAGAGCATTAAAAGAAGAATTTGGGTCAATCCCTTCTGAATGTGTTCCACTTTCTGTGGGACTCTGGGAATGCCCGATGCGCGGAAGAAATTAGAGTATTGGAAGAAGCTGGTATGGCGACATATCAGCTTCTTCTATTGACATAATATTCTTTTTTTGGTATAATATGTATGTTTCAAGTAGATTTTTCTTTTTCATTATGAGGAGGAAACAACATGAAAAAAATAACTGAAAACGAAGCTCGGGAATTTATAGCTTTAGGATTATTTCCAAAATGCGAAGTCTCTAGGGATATTTTTGAAACGGTTTCTTCTGAAAGAGACCTCTTGAACTTAAAAAATTATTCCTCTAGTCAAGGCTTTACATTATATGGATGGGATGATGAGGAACTTTCTGACTTCTCTGTTCCTGAAGGCTATAAACTTTTATCTCTTGATGATGCAATTAAAAAGTTGTCTTATGATAAAAGTTGTTCTATTCGAGCAAAAATTTTAGGGAAAAAGGATGAATTCACCTTTACTTCTTACCAGGATTTTGTATTTTGGTATAAGAGTGTTCTGGTGTATAAGGATGTAATTCTGCTTTATGCCTAAATGGGTAAAAGCCACACATGCTAAACGCTGTGTGGCTTTTACCTTTTTATTACTAATTTATTAAATTTTGAATTAATGTAATTTTTTAATTTAACCATAAATTCATCTGGCTTAATCTCTTTTTTTGCAACCATGTCTAATCCCTTTTCCCAGCTTGCTGTTAATTTTGGGTTTAACATATCTGGCATTGATTGTTTTACTATATCATATATATATTCTCCTTTTTCTGTTGGCGTTATAATTTGAGTCTTTCCATTTATTTGAATATATTTTATTTTTTCTAATTTTTTCATTATTTCTGCTCTTGTTGCACTTGTTCCTATTCCCGCTCCTTTTATTTGTTCTCTTAATTCCTCTTCTTCTATTAATTTTCCTGCATTTTCCATTGCTAAAATTATTGAACCTGAATTATATCTATTAGGAGGAGATGTTTCAGCTTCTTTTGTTTCGTAATTTATGACATCTATTTCTTGTCCTTTTTTTAATGTTTTTAATACTTCTAAATTTGTATTTTGACTATCTGTGTTTTTTTGGTTTTCATCATTTTCGTCTTTGCTTTGTTTGTTTTTTACATTTTTTTCTATTGGTTTTAATATTTCTAAATATCCCTTTTTTGTGCAAACTTTCCCACTTACAGTAAAAGTTTCTACTTTTTCTTTTTCATCTGTTTCAACTTCAACTGTTACTTGAATTTTATTATATTCTGCTGATGGATAAAATATTGCTAAAAATCTTTTTACTATTACAAGATATATTTGCTTTTGTAAATCTGGTAATTTTTCGTAGTTTTCATATCCTTGTCCTGTAGGAATTATTGCATAGTGGTCTGTTATTTTACTATCATTTACATATTTTGTTTTTATTAAATTTGTTGAATATTTTTCATCTACCATCTTTTTTATATAGCCTTGGATTTCTTCATTTTTTAAACCTCTTGCTATACCATTTAAATTTTTACTTATTTCTTTTGCAACTGCTGTTGATAATACTCTTGCATCTGTTCTTGGATAAGTCACTAATTTTTTTTCATATAAATTTTGTATTATTTCTAGTGTTTCATCTGGTTTTATTTTAAATCTTTTTGTACATTCATTTTGTATTTCTGCTAGATTAAATAAAAGTGGTGCATTCTCTTTTTGTTTTGATTTTTTTAATTCTGTTATTTTGGCTTTTTTTCCTGCTAGAGAAATGATAAATGCTTTTGCATCATCTTCTTTTTTAAATCCTGTTTCATTATATAATTTTGGTGATTCCCAAAATCTTGATTTTTCTGTTACTTTCCATTCAGCTTTAAATGATTCACCTTGTTTTCCAAATTCTCCTACTATTTTATAATATTTTGTTTTTATAAAATTTCTTATTTCTCTTTCTCTTTCTACTATCATTCCTAATACACATGTCATTACTCTTCCTACTGAAATTGAGGCTTTTTCTTCGTTTATGTTTTGTGCTAATTTTCTTCCAAAAATTATTGTTAATAGTCTAGAAAAATTAATTCCTATTAAATAATCTTCTTTTGCTCTCAAATATGCACTATCTGATAAACTATTATATTCTGATAAGTCTTTTGCCTCTTTTATACCTCTTAATATTTCTTCTTCTGTTTGTGAATCTATCCATACTCTTTTCATTTTTGCTTTTGGATTTGGTCTTGCCATCATAAATACAAGTCTTTGTATGTATTCTCCTTCTCTTCCAGAGTCCCCAGCATTATATATTTCATCGATATCTTCTCTTTGCATTAATCCTTTTATTATATTAAACTGATTTTGAACTGCAGGGATTATTTCATATTTCCATTCTTCTGGTATGAATGGAAGTGTATCTAATCTCCAAAATTTTAATTTTTCATCATATTTTTCTGGATAGCTCATTGTTACTAAATGACCAACACACCAAGTGATTATCCAATCATTTGATTCTAAATATCCGTTTTTTCTGTTAGCATTTATTTTTAATGCTTTTGCAAATTCCATGGCTACTGATGGTTTCTCTGTTATTAATAATTTCTTTCCCATGTTATCATCCTTTTTTATTGTTTATTGTTTAATTTTTCGTTTATTTTTTCTTCTATTTTTTTCATATCTTCTTTTGTTTTTTCTTGTTTCCAATTAAATTTCATAATTAAATCATTAAAATATTTTTTCTCTTTTAATATTTCTAGACTTTCTTTATAAAAAATATCAAAAACATATGATAAAAATCCTACTACTTCATCAATCTTTTCCTTTTTTATTTCATGTTTTACTAAATTTTCATTCATAAATTCTTCAAAAACTCTTTGTGTTATTATTCCATTTTCTATCTCTTCTTCTTCTCCTTGCCAAAACATAATTATTGATTCATATAGTATATCTATTTTATCAGCATCTTTTATTAATTTACAATACTTTTCTGTTTCTTTTGGTAGTCCATCTTTTAGTTTATATTTATTATGTTGTTCTATTGATGTAAGTATTATTTCATCATATTTTTTATCTTTTAAATATTTTCTTATTGTATTATCTTTTTGAAGTATTTTAACTCCTAAATCTCCATGGTCGACACTTCTACTATCGTGAAAAGTTTTGAATTCTTGGTATTGTTCAAATCTTCCTATATCATGTAGTAGACCAATTAGTGTTGCTATTTCTATTTCTTCTTTTTTCCAATTTAATCTTTTGGCTATTTCTTCTGAAATTCTCATTACTCTTAATGAATGTTCCTGTTTACCTTTTATTCTATTATTTGATAAATCAAAATTTTTTGTGTATTTTATAAATTCCTCTATTGCTTTTTCTATTTCTATCACTTTCTTCATCCCTTTTGTTTTTAATTATTTATTATTGATTTACTTATATTTTTACTTAGATTCGTTCATATATAATTATTTTTCTTATTTTTATTTTTTTCATTGTATCATAAAATATATATTTTTCAAGTATGGTAATTTTTTAAAATAACGCTTTTTAAATTAATAAATTATTAATTTTTCCTTGATTCTATGCCATTTTTATTATATAATACAAAAAATATTTTTAATTGATACTATTTATATTATTATAAAACTTCTATACATTCATCATGTATCATGTTAAATAAATATATAAATACTATCCAAATAGAAAGGAGCAGATATTATGTCATATAATTTTATAGAAATAGAACAAAAGTGGCAAGATTACTGGGAAGAAAACAAAACTTTTTTTACTGATGTTTGGGACTTTTCAAAGCCTAAATTCTATGCTTTAGATATGTTCCCATATCCTTCAGGACAAGGTTTACATGTTGGCCATCCAGAGGGATACACGGCTACAGATATTGTTTCAAGAATGAAAAGAATGCAAGGATATAATGTATTACATCCTATGGGTTGGGATGCTTTTGGACTTCCTGCTGAACAATATGCTATAAAAACAGGTAATCATCCAGCAAAATTTACTGAAAAAAATATTTCAACATTTAAAAAGCAATTAAAAATGCTAGGTCTATCATTTGATTGGGACAAAGAAATTTCTACTTGTGACCCTGATTATTATAAATGGACTCAATGGATTTTTAAGCAATTATATAATGATGGTTTGGCTAAATTAGTTGAAATGCCTGTAAATTGGTGTGAAGAATTAGGTTGTGTTTTATCTAATGATGAAGTTATAAACGGAAAAAGTGAAAGAGGTGGATTCCCTGTTATTCGTAAAAATATGAAGCAATGGGTATTAGATATTCCAAAATATGCTGATATTTTATTAGATGGTTTGGAAGACCTTGATTGGCCTGAATCTACTAAAGAAATTCAAAGAAATTGGATTGGTCGTTCTGAAGGAGCTGAAGTTGTTTTTGGAATTGATAACCATCCAGATATTAATTTTACAGTATTTACTACAAGACCTGATACTTTATTTGGAGCTACTTATTGTGTATTTGCTCCAGAACATGATTTAGTTAAGACTATTACTACTGATGCTCAAAAGGATTTAGTAGAAGATTATATTAAGTCTGCTACTTCAAAATCTGATTTAGAAAGAACTGAATTAAATAAAGATAAAACTGGTGTATTTACAGGTGCTTATGCTATTAATCCTGTTAATGGTAAAAAAATTCCTATTTGGATTTCTGATTATGTTTTATCAACATATGGAACTGGTGCTATTATGGCTGTTCCTGCTCATGACCAAAGAGATTTTGAGTTTGCAACTAAATTTGGATTAGATATAATTCCTGTATTAGAAGGTGGAGATATTTCTAAAGAAGCTTTTACAGGTGATGGAATTCATATTAATTCTGATTTTATTAATGGTCTTGGTAAAGAAGATGCTATTAGTAAAATGATTTCTTGGCTTGAGGAAAAACATCTTGGTAAGAAAAAAGTTAATTATAAATTACGTGAATGGATTTTTGCAAGACAACGTTACTGGGGTGAACCTATACCAATTGTTTATGTTGACGATGAAATGAAGGCTCTTCCTGATAGAGATTTACCTTTAGTTTTACCAGAATTAGATGATTATGCTCCATCTAAAACAGGTGCTTCACCTTTAGATAAAGCTACAAATTGGATAAATACTACTTATGAAGGTAAACCTGCTAGAAGAGAAACGAGTACAATGCCTGTAAGTGCTGGTTCAAGTTGGTATTTCTTGAGATATATTGATCCTCATAATAATGATGAATTAGCAAATAAAAAATTATTGGAACATTGGTTGCCTGTTGATTTATATATGGGAGGTCCAGAACATGCTGTAGGTCATTTACTATATTCAAGATTTTGGAATAACTATTTATATAATAAAGGACTTGTTTCTGTAAAAGAGCCTTTTGCTAAACTTCGTCATCAAGGTATGATTTTAGGTACAAATGGTGAAAAAATGAGTAAATCAAAAGGTAATGTTATAAATCCAGATGATATGGTAAAACAATATGGTGCAGATTCTTTGAGAATTTATGAAATGTTTATGGGACCTATTGATGCTGCTAAACCTTGGGATATAAATGGTATTGACGGTTCTAAAAAATTCTTGGATCGTGTTTGGAGATTATATATGGAATCCGGCAAACTTCAAGATAAAGAAAATAAAAATTTGGAAAGAATTTATAATTATACTGTGAAGAAAGTAACTAATGATTATGAGACTATGGGATTTAATACAGCTATTTCTCAAATGATGATTTTTGTAA
The DNA here is from genome assembly GCA_944388695.1 of uncultured Clostridia bacterium. Taxonomy (GTDB): domain Bacteria; phylum Bacillota; class Clostridia; order TANB77; family CAG-508; genus CAG-269. Next base: position 10,476 of record CALXJT010000008.1, on the reverse strand, counting down.
ATACTGTTTATAAAGAAGACGTTTTCCCTGTTTCTTATGCAGAAGGATTTTTGAAATTACTAAATCCTGTAGCTCCTCATATAACAGAAGAGTTATGGAATGTTGCATTAAATCATTCTGGAACTATGGCATATGAACCTTGGCCAACATATGATGAATCTAAAACTGTTTCAGATGAGATTACTTTGCCTATTCAATTTAATGGAAAATTGAAAGGAACAGTTAAAATTTCAGTAGATGAAGATGAGGCTTCTGTAAAACAAAAAGTTCATGAAGCTATTGATTCAAAATTAGTGGATAAAACTGTTGTAAAAGAAATTTATGTTAAAAATAAAATTTATAATATTGTTGTTAAGTAATTTTATTAAGTTTATATATGTAATATTTGTAATTATATTTAATTATACAGCATAATATATTTGATTATGCTGTATAATTTTATAGCATAATTTTTAATATGTTTTTCATTTTTGTTACTCTGATATCTTTTAATTTTTTTTAATGTTAATTATATTTATTGTGTTATAAACTTTTTATATATTATGATTTAAAATTTTTAAGTATTTTTTTATTTTTATATATCTTGATTTAAAACTTTCTTTAATTTTACTTTTTGCTATAATTTTATTGTTTGCTATATAAACCTTTGGTTAATAAAAATTTTTTGATTTTAAAATTAAATGAAAAAATATTTATAATTTTTTTATATGAATTAAAATTTATAATAAAATTTATGATAAAATTCCTAATTTATTTTACTTATTTTATAGAAATTTTATTATTTATCTATTTTTTCTAGTGAATAAATTTTATGTCCCTGATTCTCTATTTTTCTTTCTATTTTTTCTATTGATTTATCTTGTTCATTATTTTTTTGTGTATGAAGACTTGAAGCATCAAAAAGTATTTGTATTTTTTCTCCATATTCAATTTCTATTCTTGCAATCGTTTGACTTAAACTTTCAACTTCTTCAATTAATTTGTTCTGTCTTTCTTCAAAATTATTCATTCGTTTCTTTAATTCTTTTATTTCTTTTTCTATTATATCAAGTCTTTCTTCTACAGTACTTAATCTTATTTCAATCATATCTATTCTTTTTTCAAGACTAACCATTCTCTTTTCAAGACTAACCATTCTCTTTTCAAGACTATCTATTCTCTTTTCAAGATTATCTATTCTTTTTTCAAGATTATCTATTCTTTTTTCAAGATTATCTATTCTTGCTCCTAATATTTTTACTTCTTGTACTATATTTTTAACCTGATTATCTAGTGTACTTATATTTTTTTCTATTGTATTTGTTTTTTCAATCACTATTGCTTGATTTTCTGATAGCTTTTCTATTGCATTATCTAGATTGTTACTCTTATTTAAAATTTCTAGCAATATTTGATCTCTTTGTTTGTCATTCATTCTCCCACCTCCTTTCGTTTTTATAATTATACATTGTAGTTTCCATGATGTCAACAAAAACTTATCGACAAAATTCGACACCTTCCATGTGTTACAAAAATGTAATATATATTTAATACATTTGAAATATAATTTGCTTTAAAATGATGTATACTATAGTTAGTATTATTTTTTCTTAAGGAGGAGTATTATGAGTATCGAATCTGATTTAAGAAAAGACGGAATTCAAGTTGTAAAAAAATTAGATACTTTAAAAATAAATACATTAGCACGAAATGTATCTGTTAGATTATGTCAAACTTTTCCTAATTTCGGCTTAAATCAAGATGATTTATTTATTAAATTATCACGTCTTGATATGTATATTGCAAAAATGCCAGAAGGAATGTCAGAAGCAAATTATTTCTATAAAAATTCTTCAATTTATTTTAATGAGCATATTCCAGAGAGCGATTTAGAAGAGTTTGCAATACATGAGTGTATTCATTATATACAAGAAGTAAAAGATAAGAAAAATTATTTAATTCGTATGGGGCTTTGTGATTATACTGAATTTAAAATTTATGGACTAGGTTTAAATGAAGCTGCTGTTCAATTAATGGCTTCTAAAGTAATTGGAATACCTAACGATTCTGTAAAATATTATGGAATTTCTTTTGATACAATTAGTCCTTCTTATTATCCTCTTGAATGTTGCTTGGTAAACCAACTTGCTTATCTTGTTGGTGAAGATGTTTTATTTGAAAGTACTATAAATAGTAATGATAATTTTAAAGTTGCTTTTGCAAACAGTACTTCACCTAGAATTTTTATGAGTATTCAAAATGCATTGGATGAACTTTTATCAAGTGAAGAAGAAATTATCAAATTGAATAATAAAATTGCTCAAATTGATGATAGAAATAGAAAAGTAGATCATATGGTAAAAAAAATTGATGACTTAAAAAATAAAATTGTTTTAACATTTTTTGAAACACAAAATTTGATTATTTCTAGCTATTTTGATAATGCTTTTGATAAGATAACAAATTTGGAAAATTTGGAATTATATAGACGTAAATTATATCATTTTAAAGATTACATTGGTATGATAGAAGGTTATTCATTCTTTAATGATTATTATATCAGAAAAATGGATGAATTAGAAGAAAAATATAATATTTTAGAACGTGGTGGAGTATTAGAAACTGCACTTGTTGTAAAAAAGAATGAAAGTAAGATATCTTTATTTTTCAAAAAATTACGTAAGTTAGTTTTTGGAAATGGAAATGAATATGAAAATGAACAAAATCAAAAATAATGTTTGTAATTGAAATAAAAAATTTGGGCTGAATGTTAATAGTTGGGATAGAAAACTTTAAAAGTTTTCTACCTCAACTTTTTTCGTTATTCTCCCTTGTAGTCTCCCTTGAAAGTTTTATACTTCTTCTTATGTTTATTATCTTTTTTTATAGAATATTAGAAATTATTTCTTCTGCTGCATCTCTTCCAGATTTTGCTGCCCAAGCTACAGTTCCTTTCATTCCAGCTAAATCTCCTCCTGCATATATTTTTGGATTTGAAGTTTGATATTTTTCATTTACTAAAATATTTCCCCATTTATTTAATGTTAGTCCTAATGTCAAAACTTCATCTTTCACCGTTCCTCCTAAAGCCATTATTACATAATCAATATCTATATTGTAATTACTATTTTCAATATTTACAGGAACTTCTCTTGTTTCTCCTTCTTTTTTTACTAGCTCTGTTTTTATTAATTCTAGGCCTGTTACATTTTTTTCTTCATTTCCTATTATTTTTACTATATTGTTTTGGAATAAAAATTCAATATTTTCTTTTTTGGCTTCTTCAATTTCTTTTCTTTCTGCTGGCATTTGTTTTTCTGCTCTTCTATATATTACTTTAACTTCTTCTGCTCCTAATCTTTTAATTGTTCTTGCACAATCCATTGCAACATTTCCGCCACCGATTACTGCTACTTTTTTTCCTGTATAATCTGGGTGATTATTATGTTCTAATAGCTCATTTCCTCCATATACGCCTTGTAAATCTTCTCCTTCTACACCCATTTTACTTGATTTATTTGCTCCCATACTTAAAAATATTGCATCATATTCATTTTCTAAATCTGAAAGTTTTATATTTTTTCCTAATTCTTTTTGGTACTCTACTTTTATTCCTAATTCAAGAATATTTTTTACTGTACTTTTTACTATTTCTTTTGGCAATCTGAATTCAGGAATTCCATGAATTAATAGTCCTCCTAAATAGTCATATTTTTCATATATTGTAACTTCTATTCCACTTTTTGCTAAAAATGCTGCACATGTTAGTCCTGCTGGTCCTCCTCCTACTACTGCAACTTTTTTATTTTTATTTTCTTCAATTTTACTACATTCTTTTAATGTATATCCTAATTCTTGTGCTTTATCATATGCATATGCTTCTATTTCTCCTATTGATACTGGCTCTCCTTTTATTCCTCTTACACATGAACCTTGACATTGTTTTTCATGTGGGCATATTCTACCACACACTCCTGGTAATACTGTTGTTTCTGATATTGTTTTGTAACTCTCTTCGTATTTTCCTTCTTTTATATATTGTATCATTTGCGGGATGTTATTTCCTAGTGGACATCCTTTTAATGAACATGGTTTTACTTTGCAATTTAAGCAATATTCTGTTTTTTCTTTTATTGTACTCATTTTACTTCATTCCTTTTTCTTTATTTTGTTTAATTTTATTTTCCCTTCTATTCTCTTTTGTTTCTAGTTTGTTTTATATCCGTTTTTACTATTCTTTTTTTATTTGCCTTTATATCTTTTATTATGTTGTTCATATTTTGTTTATTTTATATATTTTATTTTTCTATTTATCTCTTAACATTTTATATTCATTTAGAACTTTTTGTAAATCTCTAATAAAGTCTACTTTTTTATTCTCATCTCTTAATAATGCAGCTGGATGCCAAGTTGGAATATATATAATTCCTTTCTTTTCGATTATCTTTCCTCTTGATGCTGTAATTCCATATTCCTTTCCCAAAATATTCTTCAAAGCTACACTTCCAAGTAAAACTATTATTTTAGGCTTTACTAGAATTACTTGATTTCTTAAATAGTCTAGACAACTATTTGCTTCGTCATCTTCTGGATTTCTATTTCCTGGAGGCCTACATTTTACAACATTGGCTATATATACTTCTTCTCTTTTTATTCCCACTACATCAAATGCCATATTCATTAACTTTCCTGCTCTACCTACAAAAGGTTCTCCTAGCCTGTCCTCGTCTGCACCAGGTCCTTCTCCTATAAACATTATATCTGCTTCTTTATTTCCTGTTCCAAATACTATGTTTTGTCTTTGTTTGCAGAGTTTACATTTTTGACAATTTATTATTGATTTTTCTAAATCTTCCCATGTTTTATACATATTTATACATCCTTATTTCTAATTTATTTCTATTATTGCTGTTGAAAGTCCATATCCTTCTTTTTCTGTTCTGTATGAATGGATTAAATTTGAATTACACATACTACATAGTTTTGAATCTATTATATTCTCTGGTTTTAGTCCTTTTTTTTCTAACATTTTTTTGTTAATATATACTGTATCTATATTCCATTTTTTGTTTGGAACTTTTTCCTCTATGAATTCTGTAGATTCAAATTCATAAAATTCTTTTTTGAATTTTTCCATAACATCTCTTTCTACTTCAAAATGGCATTTTCTAATGCTAGGGCAGATACAGCATATCATGTCTTTTGGATTACTATTAAATTCTTGATTCATTTTTTCTACTGTCTTTTCTGCTATTCTTTTGATTGTTCCTTTCCATCCAGAGTGTATATTTGCAATTGTTTTTGTTTTTGGATCATAAAAAAGTAATAATATGCAATCTGCATTTGTTGTAGATAGTATTATATTATTTTTATTTGTAATTAGTCCATCAGTTTGATTGTATTTTTCTAAATTGAAATCTGGTGAATTTTTATTTATTTTTTCTTCGACTATTTTTACCCTATCTGTATGTTCTTGATTTGCCTTTACTAGATTATTACTGTTTGTGCTAATAGCATTACATAAATCTTTATAATTTTCTATTGCTTGATTATATTTTTCTATGTCTAGTGCTTTTTTATCTGCTTTTGCAGTTCTATAGTCTCTATTTATTCCAAGTGAATATGCATGCTTAATTTCTGGATATTCAAGTAATTTTCTGAATTGTAGATATTCTATATTGTCTTTTTTTATGTGTATTACATTTTCATTTGATAAATCCATATCTATCCTCACTCTAATATTTTTAAGTTATTATATTTTTGATTTCATTTCTTGTATTATTTCATCATTAGTTTTTCTATCAATAAATTTATAACTATTATTACACATTTTCGTGTCAAATTGGCATATACTTCTATATGCACAATATTCACATGGTGTCTTTCCTTTTTTATTATATGGTTTTAATTCTATTTTTCCTTTTAATATTTCTTTGGCTATTTCTTTTATTGTTAATGTAATGTACTTTTGTAATATTTTAAATTCTTCTGAATCTACTCCACTTGTTACTTGATTATTGATAGTTCCTGATTTAGTTATTCCTGCTGGGATTATTTTTGAAGTTCCTCCATTTACTAAATTATTATCTTGCATTTCTATTACTTTTACATCAGCCAATATTAGTCCTTTCATCTTAAAGTTCGCTCTTATTTGATTTTCTATTTCTTCTTCAGTTATTTTTTTATCTGCTTTTACCATTTGTTCTATTAGACTAAAATATAGTACTCCTGCTGGAAGTAAGTCTTCTTCTTTACATACTGCATCCAAATATGTTAATAACTGTATTTGTAATCCTGCATATACTTCATTTAAATCTATATTTTTTGCAGATGACTTATAATCTATAATTCTTAAGTATTTTCCTTCTTCTGCTGTCGCTACATCTATTCTGTCTATTTTCCCAACAATCTCTATTCTCTTTCCGTCTTCTAATGTAAGAGTTATTGGTTCATATTTTCCTCTTTTATCAAATTCTATTTCTGTACCTTCTATTTTAAAATCACTATATACAAGGCTTTCAATTATGTATTTTAATGCTTTTGTTAGGATTCTTTTTAGTCTTCTTACTAATACTTTATATTTTGATGTTTCTTTAAATTTATATGATTTTCCTTCATTTAATTTTTCTTCTACTATTGAGTCTATTTTTATTTTTATTTGTTCTTCATCTTCTAAAAATTTTGATAATGGGATTTTTTCTTCTTGGACTTTTTTGAAAAACTCATCTATTGTTTCATGCATAAATGTTCCTGTGTCAAAAGTTTGTACTTTTAGTTCTTCTCTTTCTTTTAATTTTAATCCATATTGTAAGTAATAGCTAAATGGACAACTTCTATATCTTTCTAGTTTTGATATACTTGTTCTCAATGTATTTCCATATAATTTTTCAATTATATTTTCGTCTATATTCTGTGGAATATTTGTATAATTTAGACCTTCCATATCTCTTTTAAGTTTATTTTTCCACAAGTTTTGTGATTGATAATAATTATATACCTTTTCCCATTTTAGGTCAATTTTATTTCCTTCTGATTTTATTAGATTTTCTAATAATTCATCATATGTTGCTTTTATGTTTGTTATTTCATATTGGGGATTTATTACATCACTTTCTTCTTGTATTTTTGGAAATATTCTTTTTATCTTGTTTAGATATATTGATGGCCTTAATGATTTTCCTTCATTATCTGATGAACTGTATGATAAATATATACTTTCTTCTGCTGTTGTGAATGCTTTGTATATATTAAATGTGTCTTCATATAGATTTTCTAGTGTTCCTTTTGCTAGTTCTATACCTGCTTTTTTTAGTTTTTCTCTATCTTCATCTCCTAGAAATCCTTCTTCTTTTCTGATGTTTGGAAAACTTCCATCATTCATTCCTATGATGAAGATTGTTTTTACTTTATGACTTCTTGACCTTTCCACATCACCTACAATTACTTGGTCTTGAGTGCCTGGAATTTTTCCTAGTCCGCTATTTTTTAGTCCTACTGTTATCATTTGATAATATTGGTCTATTGTCATAGGTGTATCTTGCATTATTGTAACTATCTCATCTAGTATTTCAATGATTATTTGATAACTTTCTTTATATTCATTTGATAAATCTATTAATCCTTTTTCTGTTAGCTCTTTTTGTTTTTCCTGTATTTTTTTCTCTATATTATTATCTTGTATAAATTGATATACTACTTTTGTAATATTTTTTGCTGTTTTTTCTTTCTGTATGTCATCTTTTAATTTTAGTAATGGTAATATTATTTTCTTTCTTAATTCATTTAAATATACTATTTGTTCTTTTTTTGTCTCATCTTGCATCTCATATGTAAAATCTTTTTTCCATTTATTTTGTTTAATTCCCCATTTTGTGCAATAATTCTCTAGTTTATATATATCTTCTAATTCAATATCACTAAATCCTGTTTTTAAATAATTAAACACTGCTTCTGCTGAAAAATTTTTTTGTATTACATCAAATATTGATATTAAATATTGTATTATGATATTTTGATTTAATTCTCTTTTTTCATCTATAAATACCGGAATATCATATTGTGAAAAAATTGCTCTTATTAAATTTGAGTAATTTGCTATGCTTTTTGTTATAATCGATATATCTCTATATCTGAATTTTTTATCTCTAATTAATTTTGTAATTTCTTTTGCAACATGCTCTATTTCTGTATATTGATTTTTAGCGAGAAATAATTTTATGTTTTCCACATCTTTGGTGTATTTTGTGGATATATTTCCTGATAAATTTTTTTCTAATTGTATTAATTCTTCTGTCTTAAATTTTTTTGGTTCTTGTAAATATATTGGTTTCTCTATTTTCAAATTTTCTTCTTTTACATTACTTATTAATTTTTCTAAAGTTTGCTTATTTGTGTAAAATATATCTGTATCTGGATTGCTATAATTTGAATATTCATCTATACATATTGTTATATTTACTTCTTTAGCATATTTTACTAGTTGTTTTATTACCATATATTCTGGATATGTAAAACCTGAAAATTCATCTATATATATTACACTATTTTTAATCCATTCTATTTCTTCTATTTTTGAACTTAATAGTGTTAATTTGTCACTTTCTTCTAAATAATTTTCTTGGATTGTTTCTTCAAATTTTTGGTATAATAAATTGATGTCTTCTAGCTTCATTTTTAAATAATTATCATCTGTTTTTTGAGTTTCTTCTTGTAATTTTTCTAATGTTACTCCATGCTTTTTTAACTCTGTAACAGCTGACATTCCTATATCTATATTTTCATCTGATTTTCCTAAAAATTTGAATTCTTTTTTATATTTATTTAATATATGAGAAATTAACATTGATTTTCCAATTTTGCTTATTTCTTTTTTGTTTCCACCTAATTCTCCTAAAGCTCTTTCTGCCATTCTACTTAATGTAATGATTTCTACATTTATTACAGCTTTCTTTCCTATTGTTTCCATTAGTCTTTTTTCCGCAGCATACGAGAATTGCTCTGGTGTTATTAAATATATATTTTTTTCTTTATTTATTTTTTTTGCTATTTCATTAAAACAATATTCGCTCTTTCCACTTCCTGCTCTTCCATATATTATTTTTAATCCCATTTTTTCCCTTTCTTGCATTATATTTTAATTTTTTTATCTCTTTAATCTGTTTATTTTTTCTATTATTTTTACCCTATCTCTCTTCTCCAATAAAATAAGTATTGTTGAGCTATTCCTGCTAAATTTCCGAATTTTTCGTTTGCTAAATCTTCTATTTTCTTTTTGCTTACTTTTGTTTCATCATTTTCTTTTATGTATAAATCATTCATTACTCTTCTTACCCATACATCTATTGGGAATACTTCAAATCTTTTTAATGTTGAAAATAATAGGATACAATCTGCTACTTTTGGTCCAACTCCTGATAATGATAATAGTTTTTCTCTTACTTCTTGTGTATTTGGATTTTTTTGTAATTCTTCTAGATTTACTTTATTTTCTAATATCATATGTGTGGTTTCATATAATCTTATATCTCTAAAACCTAGTCCTAATTTTCTAAATTCTTCTACTGTTACATCTTTTAATTCTTCTGCTGTTGGGAATGTATAGTAGCTTTTTTCTTTGTATTTTATTTCTTTTCCATATGCTTTTGATATTCTTTCTATAATACCTTTTATTCTTGGAATATTATTATTTGCAGAAATTATAAATGATATTATTGTTTCCCATAAGTCTTGATTTAGTATTCTTATCCCTTCTCCATATTCTATGCTTTTTTTCATATTATCATCTATTTTTCCTAATTTGATTTTAATTGCTTCATAATCTCTTTCTATGTCAAAATATTCTTTTATTTCTTTTTCTAAATCCCCACTTTTGGTTACACCTTCAAATATTATTTCATTGTTTTTTTGTTTTACATTTACTACATTTTCTTTCCATATTCCTGTATAACTTCCATCTTCTTGCTCATTCCATCTAAAACATTGTCCACATTCAAATATATCTTTTAATTTGAATGATTTTTGATCTTTTAATATGCATTTTTCTTCTTTCATTATAATCATTCCTTTTCTTGAATGTTTATTTTAATTTTTTATATTTTATTTGTTGTTTCGCTGTTTTTTATTATTTTTCATATTAGATTTTAGCATAATTATATTAAAAAATCAATAAATTTTTGATGTCGTAAAATGCTACTTTCATCGAAAATTTCCACAAAATTCGACAATCGTTTTTTACAATCACTTGATATTACTTTTTTATAAATATAAAAAAGACTATTTGAGCTAATCTTTTAGTTCAAATAGCCTTTTTATTTATCCTTTTGTCTTGATATTTTCTTCTGTTTCTTTATTTGTTATTATTACGCTCCTTTTTCTTGTAGCTTAATAGTAATCCAACTGTTATTACTAGTACTATTTCTACTATTCCTATTACTACTACTTTATCTGTACTATCTAATCCTGTTGCTATTGTTAATATCATTTGCGATTTACTACTAT
>CALXJT010000007.1 GCA_944388695.1 uncultured Clostridia bacterium | reverse complement strand
CTAATTCTTTAATATCGCAGTTATACTTATTAGCTAGATATTTTTTTACTGTTTTAAGCATATTTTCTTTGTTCAATTTTTTCACCTGCTCTTATATTTTTTTCATTTTATTACAATATTTCTAATAATAACATTTCAAAAAAAATTACAATATTGTTGCGATTATTATATCATACATTTTATTATTTGCAACCTCCAAGCCATCGTTTCCATTGGTCTGAAGCAACCTTGTGTATAAAAATAAAGTACCTGAAATTTAGGCACTTTACATAGGATTCTCTTTAACTTTATAACTTATATTTTTTTATTTTTATATGTTCATTAACATATATCAATATAATATGGTGTATTGAGCATAGATATATAATCTCTGCAATCCACTCACATCAACTATTATATCGATTTTCAAATTTCATTTTATATATTTCCACACTCCATATCTAAAACAACCTTAACATGAATTTCATTATTTTGTACTTTTTCTAATCCAAATCTACCTCTTTTATGAAACATTATTGTATCTTGAAAGTCAGTAAACTCTAGAATGACTGGCAATTCTTTAACTCTAGCAACGCACAACACTCCACATGACTCGTAAACGGAAACATATCAACAGGTTTCACATTCTTCAACTGATACTTTTCCTCAAGCAAAGCAATATCTCTAACCATAGTTGCTGGGTTACAACTAATATACACAATTTTTCTAGGCAAAACCTTAATCAAATTATCTATAGAATTTGAATCCAATCCTTTTCTAGGTGGATCAACAACCACAACATCTGGAACAATTTTTTTAACACTCAATAAATCCGTTAAAATTTGTTCTACATCGCCCGCTATAAACTCCACATTATTAACACTATTTAATATTGCATTTTCCTTTGCCATATTAACAGCTTCTTCAACTATCTCTACACCATAGACCTTTTTAGCATATTGTGACAAAAACAATGAAATTGTACCTATTCCACTATATAAATCAAAAACTATATCTTCTGAAGATATATTAGCTTGCTTTACAGCAATACTATATAATCTTTCTGCTTGAATTGGATTAACTTGATAAAAAGATTGTGGTGAAATCTTAAATATATATTCTCCTAATTTATCTTTTATAAATCCATCTCCATACAATACTCTATTACTATCTCCCATAATCACATTAGTATTTTTTTTATTACTATTTAATACTATTGTTTTTAAATTTGTAAATTTTTTTGTAATTTCATCAACAAGTTTCTTCTCTTCTGGAAATTTATCCCCATTTATCACTAATATACACATATATTCATTAGTTTTTATTCCAACTTTCACAATTATATGTCTTAACAATCCCTTTTGTGTTTTTTCATCATAAAATGTATATTTATTTAATTTCCAATATTCAAAAACTTCTTTTGCTATTTTTTCTCCTTCTTTATTTTGAATTAAACATTCTTTTATTGGTATAATTTCATGGCTTCTACTTGCAAATACTCCTATTTGTGGCACGCCATTTTTATCTAAACCAACTGGATATTGAATTTTATTTCTATAATAATATGGCATATCCATTCCTAAAGTTTCTTCCACTTCTATCTTGCTTTTTAATGTCTTATTTACTAAACTTTGCACTGCATTTCTTTTTATTTCTAAAGTCTTTGAATATTCTATATGACGTAAACTACATCCTCCACATCTTTTATATGTTTCACAATCCTCTTTAACTCTATATTTTGATGCTTCTAATATTTCTATTATTTTGCCAAATGCATATGATTTAAGTACTTTTACTATAAGAATTTTTACTTTTTCTCCTTTTAAGCAGTTAGGTATAAATACTGTAAAATTCTCTATTTTGGCTATACCTTCACCTTGAAAACCATTATCCATTATATCTACTATATATTCTTCATTCTTCTTTATCATTTATTCTTCTCCTTTTCATGAATAATATTATAACATAATTTTTAGTTTATTTCTAGCAAAATATGTAATTACATTTTTTGTTATTGACTTTTATAAAAAAAAATATTAATATATATACTAATAATGTAAAGGATGTAGATATTTATGTTTCAACTTATAATAAAAATGCTAGGCTTACTAATTGTACTAGCTGGAATTATTCTAATTTATGATGCAAGAAGTATTACAAAAAAATTTTTTGGTTTCGGTGACCAAAATGAAGGTGCAAGTGGACTAAAAATGATAGGTTTTATTATATCTATTTTGGGTGGATTAATAATTTATTTTGTTTAGAATTTTTGGAAATTTTATTTTTAAAACTATTGACATTTTAATGTTTTAATGCTATCATAATAATTGTCATTTAATTATGCGGATGTGGCGGAACTGGTAGACGCGCTGGTCTTAGGAACCAGTGCCAACGGCGTGGGGGTTCGAGTCCCTTCATCCGCACCAATGATGTTTCTGTTCGAACTAATAGAACAGATAGATACAAATATCATTCTGAAAAGGATGGTATTTTTTTTATTTCAGAAAGTAATTGCCTCGCAGAGCCTCCGAGTTATGATAGTATATTTGTATTCTTTTATATCATATTTTACGTAAATCTTCAAAATTTTTATTCTTGAGGATAGTGTAAAATCAAAAAAGATTGATTTTTCGCCAGAAATTTGCTACAATTATATTATACTACAGTCTTTTGGACTTTAAACAGGAGGATTTGTAATGACAAAACGGAAAATGCTCGCGATAATTATTGCCCTCATAATGTGTGTTTCGCTATTAGCTTGTTCTGGTAGAGAATCTGATTCAGATGTTCAATCTAAATTTGGAACATTTATTGTAGTTAAAAAAGGATTAATTAAAGGTACTGCTGTTGATCAGTATATTATGTACGATCCAGATACTATGGTAATGTATTCTTACTTAGATGAAAACAAAGGTGGTGGATTTACTGTAATGTACAATGCTGACGGAACACTCAAAATCTATTCCCCCGAACGCTGAAGTTGAATAAGTTTCAGCCCCTTCGGGGGATTTTTATTTTAATAAAGTTCTAAGATGTTTTTATAAATATTAAAAATTTCATTATATGAGTATACTTTTTATAAAACTTATGCTAAAATTAATATACAGTTGATGAACGGAAAAATTTTTTTGTGCTAAATGTGGGAGTATATACAGAAAAAATGTACTATTTTTTCGCAAATGAGTACCGCTAACGCACCAATGATTTTTCTATTCAAACGAATATAAGAAATCAAAATCAATCAGAAATGGTTGCTTTTTTATGCAAAAAACCACCCAAACCAATTCATGTTTTATTGGTTTGGGTGGTTTCTCGAGGATCAATTAAGAATTTTTCCTCCTAAAAAATGAACCAAATTAGAATTGCAAATTTTCATGCTCCTGAATCAGAAGATTGACAAAATCTTCAAATTTTTGAACATATGGCATCAGTAATTCTTCTTTCTTTTTCTCGATTTCTCCTATTTTACTGTTACCAGTTTCCTTTGTCCATCTCATTACCTCTTCATCTACTATTTGTTTCAAATCTTTCTGGAACAAAGCTTCACACAAGATAATCGTAAACTCTCTGAAATCGTCATATCCTTCTCTCCATGCCACATGTCTTAAAGCTTGTTCAAAAGTTTCATCTGATTTCATCATACATCTGATTGTTACTCGGCTGATTTTCCCTATAAGAGAATTATCCAGCTCTAATCCCTCAAGTTCACTTTTTACCCGAAGCATTTCAGAAATTCTCACTTCTGAAGCAATGTTTCTAATATAAATCTTCAATACCCCATCATCTAATAATTTTTCAGAATCATGTGTATGAATATTTATTAAAGCATCTTTCATTGCTTCCTCTGCATCATCCTTTGTGATAGACATTGGTGAATTTTGATACGCAATTTCTACTAAATCCTCCATTTCTAATGAAGGATCATGTAAATATGCCATTATTGCAATCTGTACCAATGTTCCTCCCAACGAATTGACCAAATTTGAGAATTTCGTTAAAACAATCATATCTCCATATCCCCGATTGTTTTTCATTTGCTCTCTAAATCTTTTTTCCATCTTTTGTCCTCTCTTTCTGCCTATACATAGGCTCTTTCTCTAAAATTCCTTCTGGAACACATATATTATACTACATTTTCTATATTATGTAAATATTATTCTGTGTCGTATGTATCATAATTTTTGCTTTTATAATTCATCTACTTTTATCTCTTAATTCTTATTTTATCCTTATGACTATTATCTCTGTTAAAATATCTATTATAATCTATCTTTGTATCCAATTATAAACATTTCATACATATATCTCCATATTATATTTATTTTAAATTCTCAAAATATTCTATATACTATTTTAAATTATAATAAAATATGCTATAATTTTACTAACTTCAAAATAAATTAATATAAAAATATCATAATCATAAAAAAACAAAAATACTATAAAAAAATAGAAGGAGAAAAAAATGAAAAAATATTTACAAGCAATACCTATAATAATTTATCCATACGTACTATTTACTCTACTATTCATAGTAACTATTTTAGATATAAGTATGGACATAACTTTATATACATATTTCACAATCATAATAATATATACAATATTACTACTAATATTTAAATTAAAAGATTATACTGAAAAAGATATAACTAATGTAAATCTAGCAATAAAATTATTCCAATTACCATGGTTTATTCTTTGCCTAATGTTAGAACTTTTTGGTCTTTTCATGGGTGTATTCGGAATTCCTATTATAGTAATTCTTACAATGTTAAATTTCAGTGTTAGAATTACTAGTGGAATATATTCAATTCGGTTGTGTTATTAAATTAAAAAAGAATAAAACAATTGGGATTCCTAAAACTATATTCTATTCAATAGGTTCATTTATTATGATTTTAGACTTCATCTTCTCTATAGTAATGAAGTTTAGCGTAAGAAAAAAAGAAAAAAATAGTAAAGCTTAATACTATAATAATAAAGTAAAATCCAGAAAAATAATTTAATTAAAAAATATTTTTCTGGATTTTATAATTTAATTTTCATTTAATAATTACATACTTTATTATCTTATATAAAATTCACATATATTCTATATTTCAATTCTTCCACTAAACTTATCCTCTACTAATCTTTTCAATCCTCTATGTTCTTTCAATTCAGGGTCTTTTAATACTATTTCTTGAGCAACCTTTTGAGCTTCTTTTAATATTCCAACATCTTCAAATAAATTTGCTATTTTAAACTCTGGTATACCATGTTGCATAGTACCAAAAAAGTCACCTGAACCTCTTAATTCTAGATCTTTTTCAGATATAATAAATCCATCATTTGTATCACACATAACTTTCATTCTTTTTCTAACATTTTCGCCATTTCCTTCATACTTTAATATACAATATGATTGATATTCACCTCTACCAACTCTTCCTCTTAATTGATGTAATTGAGCAAGTCCAAATCTCTGTGCATCTTCTATTACCATTATATTTGCATTTGGAACATCAACCCCTACTTCAATTACTGTTGTTGAAATCAATATATCTATTTCATGATTTTTGAATTTTAACATTATTTCATCTTTTTCTTTTGGTCTCATTTTTCCATGTATATATTCAACTCTATATTGTGGAAAAACTTCTTTTTGATATTTTTCAGTTAATTCTTCTACTGATTTTAAATCCATTTCTTCATTTTCTTCCACTAAAGGACATACTACATAAGCTTGCCTTCCTTCTTCTACTTGTTTTTGAATAAAATTATCCACTCTTTGCTCTAATTTTTTTGTTACTGCAAATGTCTCTATTTTTTTACGATTAGGTGGCAATTCATCTATTATTGATATGTCTAAATCCCCATATAATATTAATGCAAGTGTTCTAGGTATAGGTGTTGCAGACATTACTAAAACATCTGGATTCTGGCCTTTTTCCGCAATTTTTGTTCTTTGCTTAACTCCAAACCTATGCTGTTCATCTGTTACTACTAACCCCAATTTTGAAAATTCTACATTATCTTCTATTAATGCATGAGTTCCTATTAAAATATCTATTTCTCCATCTTTTAACCTCTGTAAAATATCTTCCTTTTTCTTTTTTGATATTCCAGATATTAATAAATCACATTTTATTTGTAATTTATCTAAAATATTTTTAAAATTTTCTAAATGCTGTGTCGCAAGTATTGCTGTAGGTGCCATTATTGCAACTTGATATCCCGATTTTACTGCTTTATATGCTGCACACATTGCTACTGCTGTTTTTCCAGACCCTACATCTCCTTGTAATAATCTATTCATCGGAGTTTTTCTTTCCATATCACCTTCTATTTCTTCTAACACTCGTCTTTGAGCTCCTGTAAATTTAAATGGAAATTCTTGAATAACATCTGATATATGAACTTCTTTAGAAAATTCAATTCCTTCTATATCATTTTTATAATAGTTTTTAAGTGCTAACAATGCTAATTGAACAGATAATAATTCCTCAAATACAAATCTTCTTCTTGCCCTTTCAAAATCCGATAATTGTTTTGGAAAATGAATTTCTTCAGTTGCTTTATTTACTTCTTCTAGATGATATTCTGTTAAAATTTCTTCAGGCAAATTTTCATATAAATTACCTCTTACTTCCAATATAGCATTTTCCATTATTTTACGAAGTACATTTTGAGATAATTGATATGTTAATGGATAAATTGGAACTATTCTTCCTGTATTATTTCTTTGTTCTATATTATCAAACACAGGTGATGCCATCTCTGCCTTTCCATATTTAAATGACACCTTTCCATAAAATCTGTATTTTTTACCTACTTCAAATTTATTTTTTAAATATGACTGATTAAACCATGTTATTAATATTCCACCTGTTTCGTCTTTAACTAATAATTTTTGCATTGTCCTCTTTGCCATCCTTATTTCAGACACTCTACCACATGCAATCCCCTCTATTGTAACCTCTTCGCCATCATTACAATCTGATATTAGCTTTGGCTTACTTCTATCCTCATAATCACGAGGATAATATGTTATTAAGTCCTTTAATGTATAAATTCCTAATTTATTTAAAAGTTTTACTCTATTAGGTCCAACGCCTTTAACATATTTTACATCTTTATCTAAATCCATCTCTTTTTTCCCTATCTATGATATTTAGGTTTTTTAGGGATTCCTATAACCCTATTCTTAACTTTTTTAATTAATTGATTATATCTTACCAAATTAATTGATTATATCTTACCACAATTTGAAAATAAATACAATTTATGATATAATAACTATGTTACATAATATTTCATTATTGTAGATTATATAAGAAAGTGGTGTTATAATGAATTTTCAAGAAGAACTAGAATCAATAGATGAAAATATAGGTCCAAATTCTACTTATATAAAATATATTAAACAAAATTTATTAAAAGCAAAAAAATTTATAAAAAAAGCGAAAAAAAATAATCCTAATTTAAATTATAAAGATTTTCATGTTTTTTTCGAAAATACAATTTCTGAAATTATTTTAACATATTCTAACCCAAGTAAAAGTGACTTTAATTTATTAAATACTTTAGAAAATATGACTCAAAATCCTGATATAATTTTAGAGACACTAGAAAAAATGGATAGAATAACACTTTTCAATTCAGAAATCGCTACACAATATGACTATAACGAAAAAAACAATGTTGAAAAAGTATTAAAATCTATTTTTAGCGGAAATTTCTCTATTTTTAATACTGATATAAAAGTAAAAATCATAAAAATGGATTTAGATGATAATTCAAAAAATTTATTAATAGAAAGTATTTCAGAAAATGTAGTTAGCTTAAAAAAATATGTAAAAGAAACAGTTATAAAAAAAGGATTACAAAATAGAATCCAAGCAATTTCAAAATTTCTTGACACATATGGATTTTTAGAACTTTATAATAGGCAAAACAGTAAAAATTTAGCACTTAATAATTTAGATTTTCTAATATTTAAATATGATGAACCAAAATCTAAACATTCTACTGTTAAAGATTTAACCAAAATCGAATTCCTAGAAAAATTACCATTAACTCAATTAATGGCTATTAACTCTTTTATAAGTAATCGTTTTGAAAAAGAATATAAAAATTTAGAAAATAGCTTTTATATTTTAGATAAAACTAGTAATTTAGAACCTCTAATGCAAAACGATGAATACGAATTTTCTATAAATGCTGATACCTTAAAAAATCTTATCAATCAAATAACATATATTGAAACATATATATTACAAAAAAATAAAAACAGCTTTTTTAACTCAATTGTAACAAATGGAACTCGTGTAAATTCTAATTTTACTAAAGAAATAGATTCATCTATTTTTACTGATTTTATAATTGACAAAGCTGATGAATATTCTAGCTATTATCAACAATTAATTCCTGATGAAAAACATGATTTATCAGCAGATACTCTAACTTTATCTTCGAAATTTCTAAACATGAGAAATTTTTATCTATTTAAAGATTTTTCACTTATTCCACTAATTAATCATTTAGTAATGCATCCCGAAATCAATTGGGGTTATACCCTTGATTATGATGAAGATGGTAAAAATAGTATAGAAAATAATTCTAATCAAATTGGAATTAAAATCGATATAGAAGATCTAAATTATCCATTAAGTTTACATGCTAATAAAAGAGATATTATTAAAATTTTTAATGCAAAAAGAGGTAAACCAATTATTCCAATTTATGAAGGAAATAATGACACAGTAATAGAAGATGAAACTCTATACCCTCAAATTCTAATGCCTTTAGAAAAGCATCAAAAAAAGAACATAAAAAAACTATTATCAACTATTAAACCAAGTGATCCTAGATATAATTTTATAGCACATATGAATTGGATTTGTGACAGAAGTAATATTCCAGAGTCAATAAGAAAATTAGGCATTAGTCAAAATCTTCATAGAACAATTAATCTAAATACTGGTGAAATTAGTTTTTCACCTAGATTTCCTAAAAAAACTACTAAAGAAC
Source organism: uncultured Clostridia bacterium (assembly GCA_944388695.1). Lineage (GTDB taxonomy): Bacteria > Bacillota > Clostridia > TANB77 > CAG-508 > CAG-269. The sequence goes on along the minus strand of CALXJT010000007.1, from coordinate 36,749 downwards.
ACGAATTACATCATTAAGCTATTATCTTTTATATAATTAAAATTTATCATTTAAAATGTTTCAAATTTGCACTTTATAATAGTACTAGTACTAAAAAATGTTAGGATTTTTATCATCCTAACATTTTTTAGTATTATCAAATATAAATATATTTAAGTTAACGCCTCAAACTATAAAAATTTATATAATTTAAAGTCTAAAGCATCTGCACTTACTAATTTCAATTCAATGCCATCAATATTTCCTTCTACTGCCTCCTGTATAGAATTTCCATGTAAATGTCCATAAAAACAATTAGAAATATTATATTTCTTCATTATTCGCATAAATTCTGTTGACTCATTATTTTTTAGTTGTGTCATAGTAATAGGTGGATAATGCATAAATGCTACAAATTCATTTTCAGTTCCATATTTATTTATTCCATCTTGTATAGACAACTCAAATCTTAATGCTTCTCTTGCAAGAATCTTCTTATCTTCTGTCTCATCCGAAAAATTCCAACCTCTTGACCCTACTATAACCTTATCATTATATTTATAACTGTTATTATACAAAAATTCTATATCAAGAAAATTATTTTCATTCAAATAATTCCTCATTTTATTCAATGTAGTCCACCAATAATCATGATTTCCTTTAAGCATTAATTTTTTTCCTGGTAAATTACTTAAATATCTAAAATCTTCATATGTATTTTCTAAATACATTGACCAAGAAAAATCACCTGGTAATACAACTAAATCATCATTGCACACTTTTTTCTCCCAATCTATTTTAATTTTTTCATCATGATTTTCCCAATTTTTCCCGAAATATACTCATTGGCTTATTTTCACCAAAAGATAAATGCAGGTCACCTATTACATATATTGACATCTAATTTCTCCATTTCTACTATTTAATATTCATTATTTTTTATATTTACTTTTTCATTAAATTAAACTCAAATTATGCACATCATGCAGGAGGAGCATTTTTCTGGCAAATTTACTTTTTCATTAAGTTAAACTCAAATTAGGTATTGCATTTAACTGCATATTATCTCTTTTTCCAGAAATAAATTGATAATACCCTGCAGAAGCTATCATAGCAGCATTATCAGTACATAATTTCAAATCTGGCATATATACTTTTATTTTTTCATTTTCCAATTCTAAAAATGCTTTCCTAATAAATGAATTTGCAGAAACACCTCCTGCTAATACTACAGTATTTACATTTACTTTCTTTATTGCCCTCTTAATATTTTTTACAACTTCTTCTGTAACAGCTTTTTCAAAACTAGCACATAAATCTGCTTTATTAATATCTGGCATTTTATGATGTAAATTTATTACTGCTGTTTTTATTCCACTAAAACTAAAGTCTAAATTATCAAAATATGTTTGTGGTAATTCATAAATTGGATTCCCTTGTTTTGCTAAATTATCAACTTTAGGTCCACCTGGATATCCAAGCCCTACTACTCTTGCTACTTTATCAAAAGCTTCTCCTATCGCATCATCTCTGGTTTTTCCAAGTAACTCAAATTCCGTATATGTCTTTACATATACAATTTGTGTATTTCCTCCAGACATCATCATACATAAAAATGGTGGTTCTAATTCTGGATAAGATATGTAATTTGCAGCTATATGCCCTTGTATATGATTTACTCCTACTAATGGCTTATCTAGTGCAAAACTTAAAGCTTTTGCATATGATAAACCAACTAGCAATGCACCTACCAATCCTGGTCCATATGTTGGTGTTATTGCATCAATATCGTCCCACGAAATTTGTGCCTCTTCTAATGCTTTTTTTGTTACTCTTGAAATTGCTTCAATATGATTACGTGAAGCAATTTCTGGAACAACACCTCCATATTTTTCATGTATTGGTATTTGTGTATCTATAATATTTGATAAAATCTCTCTTCCGTTTTTTACTACTGCTACTGATGTTTCATCACAACTAGATTCTATTCCTAATGTTATTACATCTTTCATTTATATTCCTTTCCCTTCTATACCCATTGTTCGCCATTGGTCAAAATCCGAACAAATTGGAGTGTTCCAAAAATTCGGAGCGAGAATTCGGAAAAATTTCGGAAAATTTCCGAAATTTTTTCGTACTAGCCTAAACCAAAAATCATTTTAGCCAAATCTAATATTCCTATACTAATCCAATTAATTACTGGAGAAATTATTATTCCTGCAATACCTGTAATCCAAAGAACTACAAATATTATATAAAATATACCTTCATTATTCATAAACCATTGTTTAGCATTATAACTTAAAAATGGCATTATTATTTTAGATCCATCTAGTGGTGGTAATGGTATTAAGTTAAATACTCCTAATCCTATATTTGTAATTACTATATCTTGTAATATAAGTAATATTATTCCTCCTGCTGTTGAACTTAAAAATGCCATACTTCCGAATTTGTATACTGCACAATATATAAGGGCAAAGATAAATGCAAGTACGATATTCATAATTGGTCCTGCCGCTGATACAATTGCTTCACATTTATCCATCGGCATTTTTCTTGTATAATTTCTTGGGTCAACATGAACTGGTTTTCCCCATCCAAAACCAGCAACTACTAACATTAATGTTCCTATTGGGTCTAAATGACTTAATGGATTTAAGTTTAATCTTCCTTCTCTCCTTGCTGTATCATCACCTAATTTATCTGCTGCAAAAGCATGTGCAAATTCATGGAATGTTATTGCTATTAATACTCCAGGTATTGATAATACTATACTAAATAACATCCCTGGATTTGCTGCAAATTGTATTATTGCCGCAAGTAACAATATCCCTATTATTATATTAATCATTCTTCTATCAAATTGAAAACCAAACATATACTCTCCTATTCTTCCCCTTGATTTTATTTTACTATTATAAAATTATTTTTAATAATAAACTTCCTATTTAATAATCCAATCTAGTAGTCTAATTTAATGGTTTCATTGTTGGGAATAATAACACATCTCTAATAGATGCTGAATCTGTTAATAACATTATTAATCTGTCTAATCCTATCCCCATTCCTCCAGTTGGTGGTAAACCAATCTCTAAAGCATTTACAAAGTCTTCGTCCATTCCACCTGCTTCTTCGTCACCTTTTTCTTTAGCTTCAACTTGTTTTAAGAATCTTTCATATTGGTCTATTGGGTCATTTAACTCTGAATATGCATTTCCATATTCTCTTCCACCAATAAATAATTCAAATCTTTCAACAAGTCTTGGATCTTCTTTCTTTCTTTTTGTAAGAGGTGATAGTTCTACAGGATAATCCATTATAAATGTTGGTTGAATTAATGTTTCTTCTACAAATGTTTCGAAAAATTCATTTATTATATGTCCTCTTGTATTTTTTATTTCTTCATATTCTACACCTTTTTCTTTTGCAATCTTTTGTGCTTCTTCATCTGTATTTATTGTGTTAAAGTCTACTCCTGTTACTTCTTTAATAGCTTCTATCATTGTTATCTTCTTCCATCCAGGTGTTAGATTTATTTCTTGTCCTTGATATGTTATAACTGTTTTTCCTAATACATTTTTTGCTACTGTTGAAATCAATTTTTCTGATATATCCATCATATCATTATAATCTTGATATGATGAATAAAATTCCATATTTGTAAATTCTGGATTATGTTTTATATCCATTCCTTCATTTCTAAAGTTTTTACCTATTTCAAATACTTTATCAAATCCTCCAACTATTAATCTTTTTAAATTTAATTCTGGAGCAATTCTTAAATACATTTGTAAATCTAATGTATTATGATGTGTTATAAATGGTCTTGCTGCATCACCTGTTGCAACTGTTGTAAGCATTGGTGTTTCAACTTCCATATATCCTTGTTCATCCATAAATCTTCTAATTTCTTTTATTATTTTACTTCTTAAGATAAATGTATCTTTAACTTCTGGATTTACTATTAAATCTGTATATCTTTGACGATATCTTAAGTCTGGGTCTTTCAATCCATGGAATTTTTCTGGTAATGGTCTTAATGATTTTGAAAGTAATGTAACTTCTTTTGCATGAACAGATATTTCTTCTGTTCTTGTTTTGAATACAAATCCTGTAATTCCTATGATATCACCAATATCATAAGTTTTAAATTCTTTGTAACTTTCTTCTCCTAAATCATTAATACTTACATAACTTTGGATTTTCTCATCACAATCTTGTATTGTACAAAATGATGCTTTTCCCATAATTCTTTTTGCTATTATTCTTCCTGCAACTGTTACATCTTTTTGTTCAAAATTCTCATAATTTGCTTTTATTTCTCCTGCTGTATTTGTTCTATTAAATTTTGTAATTTCATATGGATTTTTTCCTTGCTCTTGTAATTCTTTTAATTTTTCTCTTCTTATTTGCATTAAATGATTCATATCTAATTCTTGCTCTGTATTTTGATTTTCTTGCATTCTAATCTCTCCTATCATTTTAATTTCTTTTATATTATATAGCACATTCATTTTCTTGTATATTATATAGTAAAATCCTCAAAAAGTAAAGGAAACTAGTTGAATTTTTCAAATAGTTTCCTTCTTTTATTGGGATATTTTTTTAGTTTTAGACATTCATTGAATCAGAAGTAGTATTAGAAGTTGCATTAGAATCATCTGATTTATGTTCACGTAATTTTTTCTCATCAACTTCCATACCAAAAAAGACTCTCGCTACTGTTTCTACACTTAAATTCATAGCTTCAGTTATTACAATTACTTCACCTACATAAAATTCTTCTTTTCCAACTAATTTTTCTTCTAATTCTTCTACAGTAATTCCAATTTCATTTGCTAACTCTTCTTTACTTATATTAGCTTCTTCTATTAATTTTTCTACTCTTTTTCCTACTTCTTTAGGATCCATATTTTACTCTCCTTACTGGTTAATTTATTTTTTATTACACTATTACTTTGTTGTTTCGACTACAGAAACATTCTATAATATATTACTATTTTTGTCAATAGTTTTTTTAATATTTTCCGGCTAAAGCTAAACAATTCAAATTAAGATATATAAGTTATTTAGCCATTTTCTAGCACTTTCTTCATTTCGACGGTAATGAAGTTAGCATCAGAAAATTATTTACAAAATAATTTTTAAGTGTTATAATAGAGCCAATACTTGTCTAGGAGGGATTATTTTGAAAGAAAAAGAATTAGAAAAAATAGAAAAAGTAGAAAATTTAGAAAAATTATTTGCCGACAGATTTACAAAATTACTTAATGAATCTGAAATGACTTTAGAAGAAGTCGCACATTGTTTAGGTTTTCAGTCAAAAGGTACCATTTCCAAATATGCCAATGGAAAAAACAAAAAAGTTTCTATTAGTACCGTAGATCAAATCGCAAAATTATTTGGTGTCTCTCCTATTTGGCTTATGGGTTATACTGACGATAAACATTATATAATAAAATAATTTTTTTTAATAAAAGAAATAGGATAATATTTTATTTCCTATTTCTTTATTTTTGTTTATCTAACTTTTAATATAATTAAAATGTAATATAATAATTTATATTTATTCAGCAACTTTTAACGTGACTAAAATGTAATATAATAATTTATATTTATTCAGCAAACTTTTAATGTAACTAAAATGTAAATATAATAATCATATATTTTTATCTTTAATCCTAATAATTCTAATTTTAAAGCAATAGATATCTATAACTCCAGCTATTAATATTCCAATTACAATACATATATCTCTAATTTACAACAATAGTATCATCCTTTACTCCAACTACTGCTTTTTTATTCTTTTTAATATTTCCGTCTAAAATTTCATCAGCTAATTTATCCTCTACTAAACTTTGTATAGTTCTACGTAATGGTCTTGCACCGAAATTTTTATCAATACCTTTACTTGCTATTAAATCTTTTACAGATGGTTCAAATTCTACAAGTAATTTTTGTATTTTTAATCTATTTATAACTTCTTTTAGCATTATATCTATAATTTTACCTATTTCATCATCAGATAATTTATGGAATACTATTATTTCATCTATACGATTAATAAATTCAGGTCTTAACTCTTTTTTCACAACTTCCAAGACTTCCTTTTTTGTCTCTTCATATTGTTTTTTAGAATCATCATTTTCTTGTTTTGAAAATCCTAATGATTTCTTATCTGTAATTACTCTAGCACCTAAATTAGATGTCATTATTATAACTGTATTTTTAAAATCCACTGTTCTTCCTTGACTATCTGTTAATCTACCATCCTCTAATATTTGTAACATCAAATTCATAACATCTGGATGTGCCTTTTCTATTTCATCAAATAATATTACAGAATATGGTTTTCTTCTTATTTTTTCTGTTAATTGTCCTCCATCATCAAAACCTACATAACCTGGAGGTGAACCTATTAATTTAGATACTGAATGTGGTTCCATATATTCTGACATATCAACTCTAATCATAGCATTCTCATCACCAAATAATGATTCTGCTAATGCTTTAGATAACTCTGTTTTACCTACTCCTGTTGGTCCTAAAAATAAGAATGAACCTATTGGTCTTTTTGGGTCTTTTAAACCAACTCTTCCTCTTCTTATTGCTTTAGCTACCGCTTCTACTGCTTCGTCTTGACCTATTACACGCTCATGTAGTGATTTCTCTAGATTTTTCAACTTTTTATTTTCATCTTCTGTTATCTTTTTAGCAGGTATTCCAGTCCAATTAGATACAACTTCTGCTATGTTTTCTTCTGTAATATTTGTTACAGATTTAGTATTTTTATTTTTCCATTTTGCCTCTTCTTTTTCAAATTTTTCTTTTAATGACTTTTCTTCATCTCTTAATGTTGCGGCTTTTTCGAATTTTTGATTTCTTACCGCTTCTTCTTTGTCTTTTCTTTTTTCTTCTATTTGTTCTTGTAATTTTTTTAATGAATCTGGTTCTGTATATGTTTTTAATCTAGCACGAGATGCTGCTTCATCTATTAAGTCTATCGCCTTATCTGGCAAATATCTATCATTAATATATCTTACAGATAAAGATACTGCTGAATTTATAGCTTCATCTGTAATTTTCACATTATGATGTGCTTCATACTTATCACGAATACCTTTCAATATTTCCAATGTTTCTGCTTCTGTTGGTTCATCTACTGTAACTGGACTAAATCTTCTTTCTAAAGCTGAATCTTTTTCTATATATTTACGATATTCATTTAATGTTGTTGCACCTATTAGTTGAATCTCTCCTCTTGCAAGTAATGGTTTTAAAATATTTGCTGCATCAATTGCCCCTTCTGCCGCACCTGCACCAACAATAGTATGAATTTCATCTATAAATAATATTACATCTCCTGCTTTCTTCACTTCATTTAAAGCTTTTTTAATTCTCTCTTCGAAATCTCCTCTGTATTTTGCACCTGCAACCATTCCAGAAATATCCAAGCTTACAACTCTCTTATTCTTTAATATTTCTGGTACATCTCCTGAAAAGATTTTTTGAGCTAATCCTTCTACAACAGCAGTCTTACCCACACCTGGCTCTCCTATTAAACATGGATTATTTTTTGTTCTTCTTGATAATATTTGTACAACTCTTTGTATTTCCTCCATACGACCTATAACAGGATCTAACTTTCCTTCTTGCGCTTTTTTAGTTAAATCTTCTCCAAATTGATTTAAAGTTGTAGTTTGTCTATAACTTCCTCTTGAATAATTTGATTTCTCTTCTTTAGATGTACTATCACTACCTGGTGTATAATTCTCACCTTCATTTATCACTTTTATAATCTCATTATATAATTTAGGAACATCAACATTTAAATTATTTAAAATTCTTGAAGCTATACTATCTCCTTCACGCAATATTCCCATTAAAAGATGTTCAGTTCCTATGTAGTGATATCCCAATTTTCTAGCTTCCAAAAAAGCAAGTTCTATTATTCTCTTACTTCTAGGTGTAAAATCTATTATCTGTCCTGTTTTCTCTTCTCTTCCTACTAACTCATCTATTTCTTCTTCTATCTTCTCATTCGTAATATCTTGATTTTGCAACACTTTAGAAGCTACTCCGTTTTCCTCTTGAGCTAAACCATACAAAATATGTTCTGTTCCAATATAATTATGTCCTAACTCCATAGCTATTTGGCTTGCAAACTCTATTGCCCTATTAGCACTATTCGTAAATTTATATGTCATTTAATATCACTCCTTTCAAATTTTAAAATCGAATTTTTGGCGAATTTTTGGGACACTCCTTTTTATTCGGATTTTTTCTCCAAAATTCACTCTTTTTGTTCAAATTCTCACTCTATACTCGAAAAAATTCGTTTCATCACTTAATATCAAAATTTTAACATTTTAAACATTCAATGTTCCATCTAAAATTTGTTTAATTACTTCTGCTCTCTTTTTTTCCTGTTCTTTAGGCTCATATGTTTGACCTAAAACTTTTTGCATATTTGCTGTTTTTGTATATAAATATAATTTTTGTACTTGTAAATCTGTTACTTCTTTTAATATTCCTAAATCTACTCCCATTTTTATATATGATAAAATTTCAGTAACTTCATCTAAAGAAATTCTCTTACAATATTTTAGAATTCCATAACTACGATATATCTTATCAGAAAAAGTTATTGAATCCTCTGCTAAAAATCTTCTAACTTTTCTTTCTTGTTCAATTATTTTTTGAACTATAATTTTCAAATTTTCTATAATCTCTTTTTCTGAAATACCTATTGTTCTTTGATTACAAATTCTAAAAATATCTGTATATTGTTTTGCATTTTCCTCGTAAAAAGCTGATATATTGACCTCAAAATTTGCCATTGCATCAAATACTTTTCTTAAGTTTCCTGTTTTTTGCAATGCTGGTAAATTAAGCATAACAGATGCATTTAATGCTGTTCCACATTTTGTTGGATCTTTTGTTAAATATCCATATTTCTCACTTACCGCATATCCTCCTAAAACAGATTCTATTTTTTGATCTATTTCTATCGCAAGCCCTAAAGTATTTTCTAAATCAAACCCACTTGAAAATACCTGAATCTCTATATGGTCTAAATCATTTACTAATATACATATATTTTCTTCATCATTAATTAATATACTTCCTTTACAATTTTTATCAAAAGCATAATCCTCTGGAATTAATTTTTTTTCTACTAAACTCACTTTAGTTATATCATCCATATTTTTTAATGAAAAATACTTTAAACCATAACCTATAGCATATAATTTACTTTGGATTTTTTCTTCTAATTCTTGTATTTGCTTTTGAGTTTTTAATTTAAATGGAAATCCTGCAAGATTTCTTGAAAGATTTATCTTTGAACTCACTACTACATCTGAATCTTTTCCACTTTGTAAATACCAATTCATTAAAATACCTCTTTTCTATTTATTTTTTTCTTCTTCTTTAATTTCATCTCTAATTTTGGCTGCATCTTCATATCTCTCATCTTTAATTGCTTTTTTTAATTCTTCTTGTAATTCCTCTATTTTAGATTTTTGAGATGGTTTTTCGTATAATTTTTCAGATGAATTTTCAGATTTAATCTCTTTTTCATCTTTCATTTCTATTTTATTATCACTTATTTTTCCAATTCTTCCTACATGCCTATTAGCTCCTTGAATTCTTTTTAATATAGGGTCTAATCTCTTTGAAAATACATCATAACAATTTCCGCAACCCATCATCCCTGTGTTTACAATATCCTCAAATGTAGTTCCACAATTATCACATCTTACTTGTTTTACTTCATTTAAAACAGGTTTAAAGTTTATACTTTCAAAATCTTCTAAAAGACTTCCAAATAAGTTAGAAAAATCAACTGGCATACTCATACTTAAAGAATCTGTTATTCCAAGTTTTTGGCTACATTCTTCACATAAATTTAATTCTCTTGTAATTCCATTAATATTCTCTGTATAATGTACTTTTGCCTCTCTTCTTCTACAATTCTCACATAACATATTAATCACACTCCTATTCTATATTTAATAACATATTTTTAAAAATTCTCGCTCTAACTTCATCTCGAATACTAGCATCTAATTTTAAAACATTATCACTAGTTGCAACTTTCAGCAATTTTGCTTCTGATTTTGAAACAACTTTATATGTAAGAAAATCACTAATTAATATATCAACATCATTTGAAGTAAGTGTCTTTCCAATATTATTTATTATATGCATAATATAATCTGATTTAGTAGTATTTACCTTCCTTATTTTAATATTACCTCCACCACCTCTTTTACTTTCTACATAATAACCTTGTGACGGTTTAAATCTTGTGGATATTACATAATTAATTTGAGAAGGTACACAGTGAAAATGATTTGCTAATTCATTTCTCTGAATTTCTATATAATCACTCCCATCAAATAAATCTTTTATAAATTCTTCTATCAAATCAGTAATTCCCATACATTTTCCCCCATTCTTTTCAATTGTTAATTTATTTTGACTTTGACTTTCTTTGACCTATAATTCTATTATAATCATTATTTTTACTTTTTCAAACATTAAAATTTAAAATTAATTACTATTTAATCGCATTTTTGACAGTTTTTCTGTAAATTTCTTATATTTACTCACTTTTTCTAATTTTTATAAATTAAAATCCCCTTTTCTCTACATATTTACACAATAATAACCTTTTCAATTTTACCTACCATCTTTATTACCTTTTTTCGTAATATTGTCTAATTCTTTAGCCCTTTTCTTTTGCTTTTCTGGGGGAATCCAAGCAAAATATGACGAAATAAATTCCCCATACCCTGTTACATCTTCTACCTCATTTTCACTATCATCAACATCTTGATGATTTAGCTTTTCATTCTTCATTATATACCCATCCTTTTTATTTTCCTTTTCATTCTTCGTTATATACCCATTCATTTTATTTTCCTTTTCTCTCTTCATAATATCCCCATCCCTTCTCAAAATATAAATAAATACTTTTTATTTTTAAAAATAAATTTAGGACCTAATTATTGCTTTCTCATTGATATTCTTTTTATTATATCTAAAAAGCAATATATATCTATATTTGTTATGAACAGAAAAAACTAAAAATATTCATAAAAAAGAAAGTATAAAAAATTTTTAACACAAAATTAAAAAGAAAGTATAAAAAAATTTTTTAAACATAAAATTAAAAAGGTGATAACATGTTTTCAAAATGTCATTTTTTTGTATTAAAAATAAAAAGAAACACATTTGCTATAATTTTTCTCTTATTCAGTATAAGTCTTCTCTTATTTTCTAAAAACAACCTACCTGCTGTAAAATCTGGTTTAGCACTTTGGGCAAATTCTGTTGTACCGTCATTATTTCCATTTTTTGTAGCAACTGAATTATTGATGCACACAAATATCATTACATATTTAGGAAGAAAATTAGAATTTATTATGAAGCCTCTTTTTAACGTAAATGGCGCTGGTTCCTTTGCTTTTATAATGGGACTAATTAGTGGATATCCTGTAGGAGCTAAAATTGCCTGTAAATTTAGAGAAGAAAATATCTGCTCCAAATCAGAATGTGAAAGACTTTTAAGTTTTACTAATAATTCAGGTCCACTATTTATAATAGGAACTGTAGGAATTACTATGTTTGGAAACACTATGATTGGTATTCTTTTACTATTAACACATATACTTTCATGCATAACAGTTGGATTTATTTTTAGATTTTGGAAAAGTAAAAATGATACAATTAGTATTAATCATAATAAGAAAACATCTACCCAAGAATCAGTACATACTTCTAATTTAGGAAAAATTTTAGCAGAAAGCATTACAAATAGTACACAAACAATTTTACTAATTGGTGGTTTTATAGTACTATTCTCTAGTATTATCTCAATATTAAAAGCTAGTCACATTTTAACATTAGCATCTAGCATGTTATCACCTATTTTTAATATTTTAAATATTCCCTCATCTTTTTCCTCATCATTTATAACCGGCTTACTTGAAATAACAAATGGTATAGGAGAAATCAGCTCAATTCCAGAAAAAGCAATATCTATTAATATTATTTTAACAGCTTTTCTTCTAGGCTGGGGTGGACTTTCTGTATTTTTACAAGTATTTAGCATAACCTCTAAAACTGATTTATCTATCAAACCATACTTATATGGAAAATTACTACAAGGAATATTTTCAGCAATTTACACATTTTTAGCAATTAGCATATTTCCATTTTTTAATTTTAATTTATAGTTATATTTAAAATATTTTTGAATAAATTTTATTGATTAAAAATAATAATGTGAAAAATCATTATTATATCACTTTCTAAAAAGTGATGGAATGGAGGTTGTAATGGATAATTTTTCACCATTCATGGATTATACTATGGGAGCACAAAATAGTGAAATGAACGATATGTATAAAGACCCTATGTTTAATCCTGTAATGCAATATGAACAAGCATATAGCTATTATAAATATCTTTGTATGCAGATGGATTATAAAATAAAATGTAAAGAATATGAAAAAATCTGTAATATGCAAAATTCTAATAACAACAATAATAATGGTTCTAGTAATAATGAACGTAGTTTTAAAGAAAGACGTATTGAATAAATAAAATGTCCTATATGAGAAAACAAAAAACAAAAAATAAAAAAACAAAAGCAAAAAACAAAAAACAAAAAGCCAAAAAGCAAAAAATCCAACTCTATAAGTCATAAGAGCCTGAATTTTTTGCTATTTTTTATCATACTTAAATATAAAATTTCAATTTAAATTCTTAAAATTAATCACTAAAATCTATTAAAATCTATTTTGTAGTAATCCATTTAATTAAATTCAAATTAGCAGGTTCTAATAACATTTCATTTTTTGGCATAACTCTAAATGTATATCCATAATTTCCACCTGTCTTTAATTCAATCTTTGTAGAATATGTGAATTTTCTTGTCTCATCATCTCTATCTATTATCTTCATTGGAATAATTGTTACATTTTCCACAACTCCATTTTCTAATATCTTTCCATAATAACATTCTACTGAAACATTATTTTCGCTGATATTAGGTAACTCAACTTCACATTCTACAGTAATTTGATTTCCTGCATCAATTGTAATATTATCTAGATTATTTGATTGAGTAATTTTAATATCTTTCCAATTTGTAAATAATTCCTTTTTCCAATTATTATATTCTGCTACATTATCAACATTTGAATAATATTTATTTGTTAAATCACATAGTGGCATATAATAATTATTTGTATAATCTATTAACATTCTTGAAGTACTATATTTCCCTCCTGTAGAAATAATTGAATTCTTCATTTTATCTAGCCATTTTGAAGACATTCCATTTTTATCTCTCTCATAATAAATTGGTACAATTTTTTCCTCCAATGTTCTATACATACTTTGGCTATCTGCAATATCTTGTGCATCATATGAATCATATTCAGCATTTGTTCCAATAGTCCATCCATTTTCTTGATTATATCCTTCTGCCCACCATCCATCTAATACACTAAAATTAATAACTCCATTTACAGATGCTTTTTGACCACTTGTTCCTGAAGCTTCCATTGGTCTTCTTGGATTGTTTAACCATACATCAACACCACTTATTAAATATCTTGACATTGCAATATTATAATTCTCTAATAAGAATATCTTTCCTTTAAATTGTGGCATCATAGATACTTCATGAATATATTTTATTAAATCTTGTCCTTCTTTATCTGCTGGATGTGCTTTTCCTGCAAATATAAGTTGTATTGGTTTATCTGAATTATTTAAGATTTGAGTAATTCTTTCTAAATCTTTAAATATTAATGTTGCTCTCTTATATGTTGCAAATCTTCTTGCAAATCCTATTGTTAATGTGTTAACATCTAATTTTGATACAATTGAATTTATTTCTTCATAACTATATCCTGAACGTCTTAATCTTTCTGTTGTATTTTGTCTTACTAAACGCAATAATTTTTCTTTTCTTCTTTGATGAACATCCCATAATTTATCATTAGGAATATTTTTTACTTTCTCCCAAACAGAATCACTTTGAATATGGTCTTGCCAATATGGCATTAAATATTTATTATATAATTTCTTTAAATTTGGATCTAACCATGAACATGTATGTATTCCATTTGTAACATATCCTATTGGTGACTCATTTGCAGCAATCTCTGGCCATACTTCTCCAAATAATTCTCTTGAAACTGCTCCATGTAATTTACTTACACCGTTTTTCTTACCAGCTACTTTTAGAGCTAAAATTCCCATATTAAATCCGTTTTCTAACTCTTCACATGGTTTCATACCCATTTTTAGGAATTCTTCTCTTGTTATTCCAAGTCTTGGCCAAAATTCTTTAAAATATTTTTCAACTAAAGAAATTGGGAATATATCATTTCCTGCTGGAACTGGTGTATGTGTTGTAAATACTGTTTTTGAACTTACTATATCTTTTGCAACTTCAAAAGAAACTTGCTTTTCTTTTATAATATTTTTTATAAGTTCTAGTATTAAAAATGCTGAATGTCCTTCATTCATGTGATATACTGTAGGTTTTAATCCTAGTGCTCTTGTTAATAAATTTACTCCACCCATACCTAATACAATTTCTTGGCGAATTCTCATTTCTTGATCTCCACCATATAGTCTTAATGTTACATCTCTATCTTCTGGATTATTTTTTTCTATGTCTGAATCTAGTAAATATAATTTTACTCTTCCTACATTTATTTGCCATACTTTTAAATATATTCTTCTTTTTGGAAATTTAATATATATCATTAAATCTTCACCTTTTTCATCTTTTACTGGATGAATTGGTAAATCGTATAAATCTATATCATGATATTCTGTTTCTTGTATTCCGTTTCCACTTATTTTTTGATGGAAATATCCATTTTTATATAGTAGTCCAACTGCTACTAATGGTATTCCTAAATCACTGGCTGATTTTAAATGGTCTCCTGATAATATTCCTAGTCCTCCTGAATATATTGGAATTGTTTCATCTAATCCATATTCAGCTGAAAAATATGCTATTAAGTCGTTTTTGTTTTCAGGATATTTTTCTGAAAACCATGTGTTTTTACTTGTCATATAGTCTTCAAAGTCGTTTACTATTTTGTCATATTCTTTTAAAAATAGTACATCTTTTGAAACATTTTCTAGTCTTTCTTGTGATACTAGTTTTAGAAATTTTACAGGATTTTTTCCACATTCTTCCCATAAGTCTTTATCTATTTTTTTGAATAATTTTAGGAAGTCTGAATTCCATGACCACCATAAGTTATTTGATATATCTCCTAGTTTGTTTATTCTTTTTGGTAACTGTGGATTTACAGTTATTCTATTAAATAAGTACATTCGTTACTCCTCCTTCGTATTTTTGGGTTTTATCTTTTTGTTTGCAAATATATTATCTATTAAATATTTGTTTTTGTCAATTGTTTTTTTGTGAATTATTTTTTAATTTGTGTTTTTTTGTAATTCGTAATTAGTTTTAGTTTTAGTTTGCTTAAACTTTAGTATATATAATTTAAAAAAATTAAATTGTTATACATATGATAATGTTTTTAGTCAAATTAATTTATCTTTAACTAGATTCACAATTCACAACTCAAATTATTTTATCAAAATCCTTTGGACTTACTAACTATGACAAAATGGAAATTCAGGATAATACTGATTTTTTTAATACTTGGCATGAAAATGAATATTTTGAAGATTATTTAGCTGTACAAGATGATGAAAAGTGGGATTTTACACCTGTTTACGAAAACCAAAAAAATGATGTTCATCCTCCGTTTTATTACTTATTACTTCATATCGCAATGGGATTTACAAATGGACAAGCTTCTAAATGGGCAGGTATTATCTTAAATTGCATCATTTATGCATTTGTAACAATTGTTATGTATTTCATCACAAAAAGAATCTTAAAAGATGAGAAAAATGCTAATAAGAAAGCATTACTATTAACTTTTATGTCTTCTATTATATTAGCATCCATTAGTAATGTAATATATATTCGAATGTATGCACTTTTAACACTTGAAATTTTAATAACAACTTTACTACATATGAAATTATTCGAAAAGAAAACAATAAAACCTGGTATCTATATTGCTATTAGCATTTCTGTACTTGCTGGAATTTTAACACATTATTATTATTTATTTTATTTATTGGCAATCTATCTTGTATTTGCCATTAGATATATTAAAGAAAAAAACAAAAAATCTTTGCTATATTACACACTTACAATGCTAATCTCTGGAATAATCTCTTTGATCATTTTTCCATATTCGATACAACATATGTTTTTTGGTTACAGAGGACAAGGAGTCATTAGTAATTTAAAAGATTTTACAAAAATTATTCCCGGTATCTTTTCTCAAAGCTATACTGTTGATTATTACGTATTTCATTATTTACTAATTCCAATACTGATTATCATTATTGGTTGTATTCTTTACAAAAAAATACGAAAAGAGCAATTATTTACTCTTAATAAAGAACAAAAAGATATTTTGAAAATACTATATATACCAACTATTTTCTTTTTCTTAATTACTTCCATTGCATCTCCTTGGAAAGTATTAAGATATATTGTTCCTGTTTGTGGATTAATTTTTGTATTAGTTATGTATTATTTATATAAATTATTGCAATGTGTATTCCGTGAAAAAATAGGCAATATCATGATGTGCATTGTATTTTGCTCTTTACTAATTACACCATTTGTATTTCATTTAGAACCTGAACTTTTATATAGTAATCGAAATGAATTTATGCAAGAAATAAAAAATGATTTAAATTTACCCGCTTTATATGTTTTTGACTCTAAAAGAGGCGGTTTTTTAGATGATATTTTACCATTTTCTATTTTAGATAATTCCTATATTGCTAAAGATATTGAGATTTCGCAAGATACTTTACAAAATATATTTGATAATATGGATATTTCTAACGGAATTTTGATTTTTATAAATCAGGAACAAAATAATGATATGATTGCTACACAAGTTATGCAGGCTTTAGATTTTTCAAGTTGTGACCATTTACAAAAATTGAATTCTTGTGATGTGTATTATTTGCATTTTTAAAAAAATTTTTGTATCATTATATAGTCAAAACAGAGTAGGAAGTTACGAACCCACTCTGTTTTTTCTTGCATAAAACTTTATATATATTTTTGCTTTTTTTATACACATATCATTTGAAATGGGGCAATTACCCCACTTCATGAAATACAAACTAATTTTATTCAAATAATTCTTACTCATTTTTAGTAGTATTAATCTCTTATGCCTTTAAAAAACATACAAACAAGTATAAGATTTTTATTCATCTTTAGTTGTGTTAATCATATAGATTAAAACTTGCAAACCTAGTAAGTACTATTCTTACTCATCTTTAGTAGTATTAATCTTAAACAATTTAAATAATTCTACAATCAAGATTGGTGAGAATACAAGTAATATTACTTCTATTATATTTTCTGTAGGTAAAACTGGTATACTAAATACATGTCTTAAACCAGGTACTAATAATATTACAAACATTAATGCTGCTGAACCTAAAACAGCCCAAATTAATTTTGAATTATTAAATACTTTTGTTTTAAATAATGATTTCTTATTATTTCTTACATTAAATACATGAACAAGTTCTGAAAGTGCTAATGTTACAAATGCCATTGTTTGACCTACTTCTATTTTTGATTCATCAAGTGTTAATCCATCTATTGGTTCTGTAGTTGTTGCTAATCCTATCATAAATGCTGCAAGTGTTAATAAACCTATCATTACACCTTGGTATATTACTCTCCATACCATTCCTTTTGTAAATACACCTTTTGTTGGTTTTAAAGGTTTTCTCTTCATTATGTCTTGGTTTGCTGGGTCAAATGCTAATGCTAATGCTGGTAATGAATCTGTTACTAAGTTAATCCATAATATATGAATTGGTAATAATATTTCTAAATTATTAAAGTCTGTTATTCCAAACCAATTTGCTATAAATGGTGCAAGTAGTGTTGCGAAAAATAATACTACTATTTCTCCTACATTGCTTGATAATAAAAATTGTATAACTTTTAAGATATTATCATATATTCTTCTACCTTCTTCTACTGCTGATACTATTGTTGCAAAATTATCGTCTGTTAATATAACATCTGCTGCTTCTTTTGCTACATCTGTTCCTACGATTCCCATTGCACATCCTATGTCAGCTGTTTTTAATGCTGGACTATCATTTACTCCATCACCTGTCATGGCAACGATTTCACCGTTTTTTTGCCATGCTTTTACTATTCTAACTTTATGCTCTGGTGATACTCTCGCATATACTGAATATTTTCTGACATTTTTCTCTAATTCTTCGTCTGACATTTTTTCTAGTTCTAATCCTGTTATTGCTTCATCTTCATTTTCTAATATTCCTAATTTTTTAGCAATTGCTGTTGCTGTTGTCTTATGGTCACCTGTAATCATTACTGTTTTTATTCCTGCTGTTTTACATTTTTCTACAGCTTTTTTAGCTTCTTCTCTTGGTGGGTCAATCATTCCTACCATACCAATAAATATTAAATCACTTTCAAGATTTTCCATCTCTTCTTTTGATGGTATATGATCTAATATTTTATATGCACATCCTAATACTCTTAATGCTTCTTTTGCCATTGCTTCATTTTCTTCATGTATTTTTCCTATATAGTCTTTTAGGTTTACATTCTCTTTTCCTTCTATCTCGTATGATATACATCTGTTTAATAATTCATCTATTCCACCTTTTGTAAACGCTACATATTTACCTTCATATTCATGTACTGTTGTCATTAATTTTCTGTCTGAATCGAAAGGTATTTCTTTTACTCTCTTATATTTATCTTCTAGATTTTTATCAAAACCTAATCTAATTCCCATGTCAACTAATGCTGTTTCTGTTGGGTCTCCTGCTAGACTTCCATCGTTTGCTATTTTTGTGTCATTACATAGCATATTTGCATATACTAATTTTATTAAATCTTCATCTTCTGTATTTTTGATTTCTGACATGTCTTTTAATTGATTATTCCAAAATACTTTTTCTACTGTCATTTTATTTTGTGTTAATGTTCCAGTTTTATCTGAACATATTACAGTTGCACTACCTAATGTTTCTACTGCTGGCAATCTCTTTACTATCGCGTTTTTCTTAACCATTTTTTGAACTCCAATAGCTAAAACTATTGTAGATACTGCTGCTAATCCTTCTGGGATTGCTGCTACTGCTAATGAAACTGCTGTCATAAACATGTCTATAACTTCTTTTCCTTCTAATATTCCTATTAAGAATATTACTACACAAATTATTAATGCTGCAGTTCCTAATGTCTTTCCTAATTTATTTAATTTTTGTTGTAGTGGTGTTTCTTGTTTTTCTGTACTATTTATTAATCCTGCTATTTTTCCTACTTCTGTTGTCATTCCTGTTTCTACAACTATTCCTTTTCCTCTTCCATATGTTACTAAACTAGATGAAAATAACATATTTTTTCTATCACCAATTCCAATTTCTTCATCATCTATTTTTTCAGTTTCTTTTTCAACTGGAACTGATTCACCTGTTAAAGAACTCTCTTGTGATTTTAAGTTTACTGCTTCTATTATTCTTAAGTCTGCTGGAATATAGTCTCCTGTATCTAATACTACTATATCACCTGGTACTAATTCTTTTGCAGGAATTACTTCCATTTTTCCATTTCTCACTACTTTAGCTGCATGATCACTTAATTTTTGTAATGCTTCTAGTGATTTTTCTGCTTTACTTTCCTGAACTACTCCTATTATTGCATTTACTAGAACAACTATTAAGATTATAATTGTATCTGTTACACCTTCTCCTTGTGCTATACCAACTGCACCAGATACTATTGCTGCTATTATTAAAACAATAATCATAAAATCTTTAAATTGTTCTAAAAATTTTTGAAATAAACTTTTTTTCTTTGCGGCTTTTAATTCGTTTAGTCCATACTTTTCTCTTTTTTCTTCAACTTGTTTTGTTGTTAGACCTTCTTTTTTGTTAGTTTCTAACTTTTTTTCTACATCCTCGATTTCTAAATAAAACCAATTATTTTTTTCCAACGTGCCTTCTCCTTCCTTTCTTTTAATATCTTTTACAGTTTTCTGCTTTTTATGCAGTTAGAAAACATTAAAATTAATACTATAAAATTCGCTTTTTACATCAATAAAAAAAGCGCGACTTAAAAAATATTCTCTATTTTTAAAAGTCTCGCCCACTTTATAAAAAGTATACTAACCAGGTTTAACCGCGACTGTTGATTAGTATTTTTTAGCTACTCCCTTTTAAGGTATTAATTTTAATCATTTTTTATTTCTTTCAATATACTATTATTTTTTAAAATTGTCAATAAAATTTTTAATAATTATTGACTATTTTCAAAAAAAATGTTATAAATAATAAGTAGTTTATTTGGCCCCTTGGTCAAGCGGTTAAGACGCCACCCTCTCAAGGTGGAATCATGGGTTCGATTCCCGTAGGGGTCACCACCAAAATTAGAGAGTTCAATATGAACTCTCATTATTTTTTTCAAAAAAGAAGAAATAGAAATTTATTCTAAATTCATAAATAAACTTCTCAAAACAATTTTTAGATCAAAAAACTTCTTTAAACTTCTTCAGATTTCTCTAGAATCTCCTGTAGTCTCTC
The DNA here is from genome assembly GCA_944388695.1 of uncultured Clostridia bacterium. Lineage (GTDB taxonomy): Bacteria > Bacillota > Clostridia > TANB77 > CAG-508 > CAG-269. Next base: position 16,031 of record CALXJT010000007.1, on the reverse strand, counting down.
ATCTTGCTTTGTTAAATATAAAAATCCTATTAAAGCCTCAAAAGCTGTTGCATACATATATTCTTGAACATTAGCATTTTTTGGCAAATGATGATTTTCTGCATTTCTGCCTCTTCTTACTATATCTTTTTCTTCTTCTGTTAAAATTCCTTCTATTTTCCTTAATGTATTTGCTTGACTTGAAGCTTTTACTTTTTTGATTGCTTCTATATGCATAGCATGTGGTTTTAATTTTGTATTATTTACTAAATTTGTTCTTATGTATAATTCATACACACAATCCCCTACATATGCCCAAGTAAGTGGAGATAATAATTGTATTTCATCTTTTGGTTTATTTCTTAATATAAAAAATTCCACTTATAATTCCTCATTTCTTTATATATTTTATTCTGCTTTTTCAAGAGTTATTTTTCCTATTATTCCATTTTTGAATTCATCTAAAATAATTCTTGAAGTTTTTTCATCATCAATATTTCCACCTGAAATAATACATCCTCTATTTTTCCCTATTTTTAGCATTACTTCATATATATTTTCGTTTTCTGGATTGTCTTGTTTTAAGATATTTTGTACTTCTTCTTTGTTTAAAGAATATCTATTACATAATAATTCCATTTCGTTTTCTAATAAGTATTTTGTTAAATTATATGCTATTTCTACTCTATCTAATATTTCTTCTTTTATTGTACCTGTATATGCTAAATTTAATGCAACTTCTTCACTTTCAAATTTAGGCCATAATACACCTGGTGTATCTAATAATTCTATCTTATCATTTATACGTATCCATTGCTTTTGTTTTGTTACTCCTGGTTTATTTCCTACTCCTGCTGATGTCTTTTTTGCAATTCTATTTATTAATGATGATTTTCCTACATTTGGTATTCCTAATATCATTACCTTTATTTTTCTACCTACTCTACCTTTTAATGCTAATTTTTCTTGCTCCTCTAACATTAATTTTTCTATTTTTTGAATTAATAAATCTATTCCTTTTCCTGAATTTGAATCTGTTAAAACTGTAGGAATATTTTTACTTTCAAAATAATTAACCCATCTTTGATTCTCTTTATTATCAGCTAAATCACACTTATTTAATGCTATTATCCTTTTCTTACCTTTTATAAGTTTTGCTATATCTGGATTTTGGCTTGATATTGGAATTCTTGCATCTAATAATTCTACTACTATATCTATTAATTTTACATCTTCTGTTATTTGCCTTTTGGTTTTTGCCATATGTCCTGGATACCAGTTTATATTTGTCGAATTTTGTCGATTGTCGTTATTCATTTTTTATCACTTCCCTTGCTTTTCTTTTTCGTTTTGTAATAATTTTTATTTATATTATTACATCTAAATTATAGAACTTCATTTTATATTTTTTTCATCGGAAGCAGTTGCCGAGAATTCCTCGGTAACTGAATTGCTATCTAATTCATTTTCTTTAAAAATATTTTTTAGATGTAAAGAAATATTATCTTATATCCTGATATACTTTTCCATCCATTAAAACTAAATAATTAATTTTTAATTTTTCTGCAAATCTTTGAATAGCTTTAAAAACTTTTTTAGTAAAATAATAATCATTTAATTCTTTTATGTCTATATTTCCATCTGTAATAAAATCTATTTTTAATAAATCATTATCAATTTCTAAAGATATATCTTCTATATGACCATATTGCCTATTTCCTTTTACTTTCTTTCCTTCTGCTGAAATTCTACTTTTCTTTATATCTAATTTGTCAGCTAAAATTAGTGCAAGTGCTATAATATTATCAGTTTCAAAACCATCACTATGTATTTTTATGGCTTCTAATACTAAATCCGTTCCACTAAAGTTAATATTATTTTCTTTAAAATATTCCTTTGCAAATTCATAACTTCTAATTGCATGATTATCTTTACCTTTATTTACACCTGTGTCATGTAAAAAACTTGCTATTTTTGCTTTATAGATTAAATCTTCATTATATTTTAATCCTCTCAAAATTTTATCTACTAATGAAGTAACATTTTTTATATGCTCAATATTATGATATGCCCAACCACCATTTAATTCTTCATATTTCTCTACTTCTTTATATCTTTCTAGAATTGTATTATCTGTAGATATTTTTGAATATATCTCTTTTACATTATTAGATAAACACATAACTATATCCTTTCATTTTTATTAATTTTAAACATTCTTTATATATAAGAATTGTGAGTAATATCTTAACATTACTCACTTCTATCTTATTATCTCATATAGAAAATAGATATAAAACTTTTTATTTTTCCATTTATAATAAATCAAATATTTATCAGATTTTCAAAGTTTTTCCAAATATTTTTCTATAGAAATTTCATCTTATTTAGTTACATTTCTACATTGTACGATAATTATTTTTATCAGCTCTTTCATCTAATTCTCTATCAAATTTTTCATTCTTATAGAACCAATCTGTCTTTTTATCTACTGGATGTTCTTTTCTTCCTCTATCTAATAGTAAATCTATTAATACTGCTAATGGTAATATTATTCCTATTACAGAAAAGATTAAACATGTTAACTGCTCCATAGATAATGTTTCTCCATTAGTAATTATTTCTAATTTTGATGTAATATCTCCTCCAAAATATACTGCATATAATCCTAGATATAATAAAGCTCCTATTATTTTTCTTTTAACAACTAATATTGCACATAGTAAAAATGCAAATAATAAAATAATTTCAAAATTATCATCAATAGGTGTTACTCCCATAAAATTACTTCCAAATTGAGCTGATACTGTTATGATAATTCTTAATATCCAAAATAATACCATAAACATAACTAATAAATAAGTTGAAAACTTTTTCATCTAACTCACCCTTTCTATTTTATATTTTTCTTTTGTTATTTTTTGCTACTATAAAATAATAAAATACATAAATATTTATATGATTTTTTAATTACTATTTTTCACATAACTTATTAAAACATATTTTGATTTTCTGTGCTATAACAAAAAGAAAGTATCCTATTTCTATTAATAATCTAATCGTCTAATAAAATAATCTTCCTATACTAAATATAGGTCAATAAAATCACCAATAATTAATTATTAATAAATATTAAAATATAGGATACTTTCATTATATTAATCTACAAAGTCAAATTCATCTTTAAATCTTTCTTTAAAAATTTCAAATACTTTATTTAATGTAGCTTCATCCTCTACACTAACATATGATTCTTCTTCTGAATCCTCATCTTTATCTTCTACTCTTAAAATTACTACTTCTCCCTCTTCTTCTTCACCATCTTCTGTCATTGGTAGTAATACTACATATTCTTCATCTTCAAAATCTATTAAATCTAAAAACTCAAATTTAACTTCGTTTCCATCCTCATCATTTAATATTACTACATTATCTAATTCTTCTTCTTCGAAATTATTATCCATAATTTTCTCCTTTCTATTCTTTTTAATATTAATATTTTCAGTATCACACTTTTTATACTAATATTAGCTAAATATATAATATATTATTTTCCAAATTATTGCAAGATTTATTAGCATTTTATTGTATTTTTTCTTCATTTTTCTTTAAATATGCTTCTAATATATATACAGCTGCTATTGTATCTACAATTCCTCTTTTCTTTTTCTTATCAATATTTAAGAAATTCATTGTCTTGTGAGCCTCAACTGTTGTTAATCTTTCATCCATTTCTTCAATTTTTATTTTATTATATTTACATTTTAGCTTATGGATGAATTTTTCTGTTATTTCTGCTCTTTCTGCTTTTTGACCATTTAAATTATATGGCATTCCTACAACAATTGTTCCCACTTCATATTCTTCTAAAATTTCATCTAATCTTCTTAAAACAATTTTATCAGAATTATTTCTATTTATTGTTTCAAGTCCTTGTGCTGTTATATTTAAAGCATCTGTAATTGCTACTCCTACTCTTGCATCTCCATAATCAATTCCTAAAATTCTCATGCTTCATCTAATCCTATATAATTTTTAACCATTTTTTCTAGTAATTCATCTCTCTCTATTGTTCTTATTTTATTTCTTGCATCTTTATGACTTGTTATATATGTTGGGTCACCAGATAGAATATATCCTACTATTTGATTTATTGGATTATATCCTTTTTCTACTAGTGCTTCATACACTTCTTTTAATATTTCTTTTGTTCTGGCATTTTCTGCTCTTTCAACTTCAAAACTCATTGTTTTATCAAAATTCATTGTTATCCCTCCTTACTATATTCTTGTAATATCACTTTCTTCTCTATGTTCTTGGCTATCTAAATATTGTTCTTGCTTTTTTAATACCTCTTCTAATCCTGTTCCTTTATAATAATTTGAAATTACAAAATTCACTTTTGGAACTGCTACTTGTGTTTCATCTATAATATTATCATCTTCATCTCTTAATCTTATTTGCATTTTATCAATATTTTCTTTTAAATCATTTAAGAAATTAGCCACTCCTGTTTCGTCTACACCTGAAAATACTATTACAAATTTAGGTCCCATATATCTTACAAAAACATATTCTCTTGATATATTTTGCTTAATATATACACTTAAATCAGTTATTACTTGATTTCCTAATTCTCTTGAATAATTTAAGTTTATCTCTTCTAGATTATTAATTCTAAACATACATACTGTAGAAATTGTATATTGGTCTATTATTTTTCTTCCTTCACCATATAAATATTCTTCAGAATATAATCCAGAATATAAATCTTGCCTTACTATTGATTCTAGAGTTTTTTGATGAACAACAGTTTTTAGAACTGCTACTATATTATCTTTTATTACTTCTAAAACAGTTGTATCTACAGTATCAAAATCATGTGGCACTCCACTTTCTATTATCCAATATCCTATATATACATTATCTATATATAATGGAAAGAAAATTGCTGATTTTGCTCTTCCAAATTCTGTTTGCTGATAAGGTAATCTTTCTTTTTCATCATTTACTGTAACATATTTAGGGGTAGCAGTTGAAATGCTATCTTTAAATAATTCGACATCTTGCAAACTTCTTAATGAATTCCAATGTCTTTGATCAACATTTGACGCTTTTACAACATATTCTGCTCCATCAAAAACTACTATTGTTGAATATTTTATTTCATATTTTTGTATTAATATTTCATTTATCTTTTTAATTTTATCATCTACTGACGTTGTTTCTCCTATTGCCGTCATAAAATCTTGAACAACCGATAAATTATTAATTTTTTGATTTATATTTCTAAATGTTTGTATTTTTTTGTGTATACTAAGGTTATATATAATAAGTCCTATTACTACAATTATTAGTATTATAACAACTGCTATTAACACTTTTTTCCCCCCTAATTAATATTTTCTCATTTGATTTAATGTAGAATTCATACTTTCAGAAAATCTTGGATTATTATCTCCTTTATTTCCTCTAGCTGATGGTGGAGTATATGATTTTTTCGTTGAATATTGAGAATATACTATATTTGCTAATTCATCTAATGTTTGTCTTATTTGTTTTGGATATCCTTTTAAAGAAATTTCACAATCCACTAAAGAACCTAAATACTTAGCATATACTTCTTCATCAAATGGTATAATTATATATTTTACTATATTTCTATCAAATAATTCTGTCATATAAGACATTGAAGGATCATTATAAAATGCCATTCCTCCTATTATAGCTTTTTCGTTTACTCCTCTAACTTTTACAGATTTATTTATTACAATTTTTATTTTTGATTCCTCTAAAATGTTTTTACCTTTTAATTCTCTTAAAAAAGCTGTTAAAGGTTGTATTGTTAAAACATCTAAAGATTGTACTAAATAAATTTCTTGTGATGCTGCAAAATATTCTGGTGATGTTGAGAAATCAGAATCAATTAACACTACTGTATGATTTTGAACAATTGTCTGTAAAATTTGACCTGCATGATTTAAATATTCATAATCTTCAGGTAAAGATGTATATACTGTTAAATTCTTATTTGCTTGTATTCCTGTTGCTTGTCCTGAAATTAAATCACGTAATGTATTTGAAGCTATATTTCTCAATTCTTCTTCATTTTTTGTATAAATATAATATGAATTTCTATTTCTAGTTGTATCTAATATTGCTGTATTTACACCCATTGATGATAATATTTGTGCAACATTATTTACTATAAATGATGTACCATTTTTACTAGTTCCAACAAAGCAAGCTACTTTTTTGTCTCCAGTTAGTAATCCTGATATATCTACATTTTCATATGGCAAATCGTCTACCATTCCTGAATTTACTTCAGAATATACTTGATTAGACATATTTCCATTTAATGAATAGTTATTTTGTCCAACATTAGAAACTTCTGCATAATTTCCACTAGAATATGAATTAACATTACTATCTGCATTTGTACCTGTATTTACATTTGTATACGAATTAGTATTTGTATATGAATTAGTATTTGCATATGAATCAGTGTTTGAATTTGTATTTACATTTGAATCATCTTCATCTGAAATTTCATCCCAACCTGGTAATATATCTTCATTATTAGCATCATTCTCTGATGATGTACTACCCATACCTGGTAAAAATGAATCATCATCGTCATCATCATCACTACTATCTACAAAACCTGGTAAAATATCTTCATCATTATTTACAGGTTCGTCAAATCCTGGTAAAACACTTGAATCATCATTTGCTGGTTCGTCAAATCCTGGTAAAATACTTGAATCATCATTTACTGGTTCGTCATCAAATCCTGGTAAAATACTTGGATCATTATTTACTGGTTCGTTGAATCCTGGTAATGTAATATTATCTTCTTCCATAGCAACTTTCTTTGGTGGTCTACCTCTTTTTTTCTTTGGTTTAACAACTGCTACTTCAACATCTGTTTCTGATACTTTCTTTGGTGGTCTACCTCTTTTCTTCTTTGGTTTCTCTTGCATTTCTGTATTAGTTCCTGCATTTTGATTTTTCATACTTTCTTGCTCTAATAAATTTGTAATTTGATCTAATATTTCACTATTCTGTGCTGAATTAGTTTTGCTTGATTGTGTTACATTTTTTACAGTAGATTCATCAAAAATATCAGGATTTACATTATTCGTTTGAACTTTCTTTGGTCTAGACAATTTTGCAGTACCTGTCATATTTACAGATGATGGTATAACTACTGGTTTTGATAAAATATTTGGAACATCTTTTGGTTTTAGTAATTTAGCTGTTGTACCTTGGTCTATTTTTTTAGTTTTTGTGCTTTTCAAATTATCTGAAACTCCTTGACTAAATGCCATTAGTTTTTGATATCTTGGAGATTTTTCTTCTAAAACTGCTTTTACATTCAATGGTAGCACTTTACAAATTATTTTTAATTGAATATCATTATATTGTTCAGCTATATCATCAAAACTTCTTACTATTTTATCTTCATCATTTCCTAATCTTTTATAATGTGCCAATATGTTTTGAACTTCTATTTCATCAACATCATTTTCTCTTTCACCAGTATATTTTACTTCTCCTGTATCTATTTTATAATAACTTTTTGCATCTCTTTTTGAACGAGGTTTATTTATTAATTCACATACATTATCTATACTTCTGTCATTTCCTATTAAAGCATTATAAATTCCTATACCAAATATTTTTAATAACATTTGTTCAGATTTTGTTCTTCTGTCTGAACATATTAAAATTATTGGTATATCCTCACCTTGTATATTTGTTGCTTCATCTGTTATATTATCTAATTTCTCAAATATAAATTTATCTATTTGATCATACTGTGTATGTGTAAAAGCCTCCAAATCTTCACTTATGACGATTCTATCATATGTCTTATCCTTTTGTAATTCCTTTAAAATTGCATTAAAGTAATAAACATTTTTATATGAAATTATTTCCTTATATTGTTTTTGATATTTTTTTACAACCGCTTCTGAAATTTCTTCATTACTTACAGCAAATAAAACTTTCATTTGTTACCCCCTTCCAAATTTTACGAATATTGCAAATGCAAGTGGTAAAACTTGGCAAATAATTAATAATGTCACAAAGGTTACTATTAACCCCATTCCTTTTTCTAATGTATCTAGTTTTCTGATACCTATTACATATTGATGTATAGCTCCTATTGCAATTCCTAAAAAGCAAAATGGAATACTATATATCCTTACTAAATTTAATATATACGCCACTAATCCATAAGAATCTGAACCATACTTTTCTTTATAGTCTTCTAATGTTTTTGCTTGATTATCCTTTATTTCTATTAGTTGACTTTCTGTTTCAGAATCTATTACTTCTTCTGCAGCTTGCACATTTGTTATATTAAAAAATATACTAATCATTAGTATAAATATTGCAAATATTGCTAATGCTTTTTTCATTGCATTTTAGCCCCTTTCTATATTTTCTTTTTCTCAAAATAACCTTTATTTTTCTTACCATTATATCATACAATAAGTTTTTAAAAATAGCAAGAAAATTTACAAAAAAATTACAAAATAAGTTTGTTTTTGGAAGGAAACTGTACTAAAATCTCCCAAAAGAAGAAATAAGAACTAAAAAACGCTCTTAAAACCCCCGTAAAGAGGGACAGACCTTTGAATAAAACTTAAAATCAGTTTTTTATTCAAAGCTCTATCCCTCTTCTTTCTTCTTAAATTTTATTATATAAATACTGCATTATTTTATATACTGAATTTGCCCAATTCTTATCTGTTGCATATTTATTATTCACACCTGTCAACGTTGGTAAAGTATAATATTTACCAGAAGCAGTTTCACCACCATATATACTAGTACCTTTTGGATTCAAATAATATTTAACAAAAACTCTAGCAATTAAATCAATACATTCAGAATAATCATTAAAATCATATGCTCCATTATATGGATTAGAATCATATGCTCCATATCCAAATAAATTATGTTTCTGTCTTGCAATCTTTGAAGTTCCCCATGCACTTTCGTGAATTCCTACCGCTGCTACAAATAGTCCATTAATATTATATTGTTTTTCTATGTAATAAAAATATTCCGCATTATCTTTAAAAATATTATTTACATCTTTATTATCAGTTAAAATCTTTTGGAATTGTTCCAAAGATAATCCACTTGGTTTATTTAAATGCATATCAAAACTTAATTTTTGAATCTGACCTGTAGAACTTTGTAAACCATTTTGAGCATTTCCATCTTTTCCATCATTCTTCTCTATTTCCTCATTATAGTCTGGTTCTAGATATGTAGTACAATCTTGTTCTACCCAGCCCACTACATCTTTACTTTTTATTTTATACCAATTAGATGACATCTCTAATATTTCAAGTTCATCTTCTGTTTTTAAAGTTGCAACTTTAGTTGAATTTTCATTAGGCTCTACCATTACTGCTAACATATCTGATGTTACATAAACATCATCACCAACTTTTACTTTATGATTAGATGTTGTTCTTCCTCCACCAATTTCAACTACTTTATTTAAAGTTGCTTTAGTCATTACAGCTCCTACTTGTTCTTCACTTATTAAATTATCATCTTGATATGTCTTTTTTATCGTTATTTTTTGTTTTCCTTTTCTTCCTTGTTGTGTAACATAAGAAATACCTTTGGGAATATTAGGATTTGTAACATATGTTGTTAAATATTCTAATTCCTCTTCTTCTTGAGTCAATTCTTCCCTATATCCAGGATTAGAATTTTGCAAAATTATATTATCCAAATCTATAGTTTCTGCATTACTTATTTTTATATCTTCTGCATCTGATGTAGTATCTTTTGCATATGTTTTATTTCTATCAAAATAAAAGTTATAAAATAGCACACAATAGAATAAAATAATAACACTTGCTACAAAATATATAATATTCTTTATTGTTATCTTTACTTTAAATTTTTCACTTCTTTTTTCTTTAGCTTTCATGACATCACCTAGTTATATTTTAATCGTTAATACGAATTTTGTCAATTTTTAAATTTTGGTATTTTAATATTTTTTATATAATGATTTCTCTAGCTATAGCACTAAATTTAATCCTACTTGTAAAAGCACTTGATTTTATATCAAAATTGTAATATTATATGTATATTAATGGAAAGGAAAATAAGTTATGAATGCATTTTTGGAAAAAGCAAAAAAATTTATTTTAAGCAAAAAATTTTTAATTTTAATACTTACTATAATTTTATTAATAATTTTTTTTATACTAATGTATAGATTTACTCTTCGGTTTTATTGAAAAAACAAATTTTGAAGATGATGTTATCACATTTTCAGAAAATAACAAAAATACTGTTTTTTCAATACCAAATATTGTATTTTTTAGTAGTTGTGATTCTGAAAATAAGACAAGTAGTATATCTAATTTTACAATAGAAAATCTATATTCATATACTGATATAGCTCTATTTATTTCATCAAATGATTCTATAGAAGATACAATGCAAAAAACTTTAAAGGAAGTTTCTATAAAAAATATAAAATTTGACAAAGCACCTTCTGTTGGAACACCAAAATTATATTATAAAAATATTAACAATTTTGCTAGTAGTTCTTTAGGCGATGAAAACTTAGCTATTGAAAATGAACTTAATTTTAATGTAACTGGAAATGATGAAGCTGATTTATCAACTCCTACATTATATAATAACTGTGCAAATCCAATAGTCTTATCATATGTTAATGAATACATTAAAAACGACTACACAATTACAGATACTTCAAATCCAATAACTTATAATGGTTCATTATTAAAACGTTGCCAAGTACCTATAGATTCTATTAATTGTAACATATCTTTTGATATTTATATAACAAATAATAAAGATGAAAAATATAAATGTTCAGTACATCTTTCTATTCCTTATGAAAAAGATGGTTCTTCAATATATGATGGTAGCATAACTGTAAAAGATACCACAAATTTTAGTTTTTATAGATATGAATAATAGGTTTATAGATTTTCCTGTAAAAATCTAAATAAAATATTGTAAGGTGAATTTAATGAAAGAAGTTTTAAATGACGCTGAAAAACTTAAAAAGAAATATCACAAATGTGAGGAAGTTGCTAATTTTAAAGATATGATATATCGTTCCGCTAAAATTTATAAAACCAGAACTGCTTTTAAATTAAAAAATTCTGATGGAATAATTTATTCAGTTACATATGAAGAGTTTAAAAATGATGTAGTATCATTAGGGACAAGCTTAATAGAAGAAGGCTTTTTAGGAAAAAGAATTGCTGTAATACGGAAAAAACTCATATAGCTGGGCTGTCTCATATCTTGCAGCTTCAATTGTTGGAATTGTTGTACCTATTGATAAAGAACTTCATGCTGATGATGTAATTAACTTTTTAAATATATCAGAAACTTCTTGTATTTTAGGCGATAATAAAAATTTTGAAGATATTTTAGAAAAGAAAAATAATTTAACAAATAATATAACTTTTATAAATTTTGATAATAATAATAAAAATACTATAAATTATAATGATTTTAAAGATAAAGGTAAGAATCTTGTAGAAAATGGAGACACTAGATTTGACCAAATTGTTGTAAATCCTGATGAAATGAGAATATTATTATTTACTTCTGGAACAACAGGAAATGCAAAAGGTGTTTGTCTATCACAAAGAAATATCTGCTCTAATATTTTATCAACATATGGAATTGTAAAAGTAAAAAGAAGTGACTTATTTTTCTCAATATTACCACTTCATCACACATATGAATGTACATTAGGATTTTTATTGCCAATATATAGTGGAGCAAGTATTGCATATTGTGATGGATTAAAATATATAGTAAAAAACATAAATGAATACCATCCTTCTGTTATACTATGTGTACCTCTACTACTTGAAAACATTCACAAAAACATCGTAAAAAGTATGAATAAATCATTACCAGAAAAATATCAAAAGCAAAATGAAAATCCTTATTATGAATTACCTTTTGTTGTAAAAAAAGTTGTAAAATCAAAAGTAAAAAACTCTTTAGGAGGCAGATTGCGTGTATTCATTGTAGGTGCTGCATCTGTTAACCCTAATATTTCTAAAGATTTTAGAGCTCTAGGGTTAAATACATTACAAGGATATGGTCTTACAGAATGTTCTCCTCTAGTTGCAGGAAATACAGATTTCTTCGTAAAAGATGATAGTGCTGGACTACCTATTCCAAATGTTACTTATAAAATAGACAAACCAAATGACGAAGGAGTCGGAGAAATCATTGTAAAAGGACCTAATGTTATGTTTGGATATTATAATAATGAAGAAGAAACTAAAAAAGTTTTGAAAGACGGATGGTTCTATACTGGTGATTTAGGAAAAATAGATGACAATGGATATTTATATATAACCGGTAGATGTAAAAGTGTAATAGTTACTAAAAATGGAAAAAATATATATCCTGAAGAAGTAGAATATTATTTAAATGATAGCCCATTAATTTCAGAATCTTTAGTTTTAGGAATTCATAAAGAAAATGATGACGAAACTTATATAAATGCTCAAATTTTACCTAACATGGAAGCAATTACAGAATATTTAAAAGGTAGTGTTCCTACTAAAGAAGAAATTAAAAAAATTATTTCAGATGTTGTATCTAGTGTAAATAGTAAATTACCTAATTACAAACATATTAAAAACTTCATTATTCGTGACAAAGAATTTGAAAAAACTACTACACAGAAAATTAAGAGATATGGAAATAATATAAGTGAAGGAAATAATAAATAATTTTAAAAAATTATTAATTAAATCAATAAAGTACCTTTAATACTTAAGTATTGAAAGGTACTTTATTACTTATATTATATTAGAAAAGAATTAGCAACATCCTCCTCTATTTCCACCACAACAGCAGCATATTAATAATATAAGTATTATAATCCAGCAGCAGTCATCACCAAATCCGAAACCACCACATCCTCTGTTTTCTGGCATAGTCTAGACCTCCTTTCGAAAACACTTTATTTTGCTTTCTTTTGTTGTTCCTTTGTATAATATATGATATGGTGGATTCCAATTTTTGGTTACAACTTTTATTGAAATTAAATTTGTTATACTGTTAAATAAAAATCTCTTATAATCCCAAATTAATTCCTGTATATGGATATTCTGCTATACTTACAAATTTTATAGCATATATATCACAATATAATAAATTCCCACTTTCAATAGATCTTAATAATATATAACTAGCACCAACATCCTCTAATATTCCTATCCTATCTGTTAAATTATTTGTTCCGATTAAAAATTCTACTCTTACTAATTTCCCTATTTGCTCTCTTAAAAACGCTGGTGTATAAATATCGTTTGTCATAATCTCTGGCGAATTTTCATCAATTTGTATTCTTCTTGATACTTGTCTATCTAACATCTCATTCCTCCTTATCAAATTTAAGTATTCTTATAATTTTCTGTAGGCCTATAAAAGCAATGTTGACCTAATCTTGTATGCAAAGTTCCTGAACCATTATATGGAAATGTACCTACACAAGCTGGTCTAAATGGATTCATATACCATAAACATTCTCCTATTTCATTAAGTTTATTTCCTGCTAAAACCCAATCTGCTATATAATAATGTTCTTCTGTAGGATTCATATTATAAATATTTTGAGGATTATATTTTCCATTCAAAGTTTCAGTAGCGCAATCAAACTGACCAGCTTGAAACAAAATATTTCTTATACTTCCACCTTGAGAAATTCTTGCATACTCACCAACTGGTACATTTACTCTATTCATTATTACTGTTCCTACTGCTTTCATGCCATTATCCCCTTCTCCTCCTGCTTCACATTGAATCATTCTTGCAAGTAACTCTCTTTCTGAATATGCCATTATATCACCTCATTATATTTTATGAATTTCTTCTACAAATTGCTACATTTTTACTTCTTTTACTCCCCTGGTAAAACAAGAATTAAAAATTCCAACAGAATAGAAAAGAGAGAACCGGTACAATACCAGTTCTCTCCAAGAGTCTCACATAGTGTTCGCCATATTTTTTAGTTTCAGCATCAGTTTCATTTTTTTAATCAGATGTCTAAAGTTCTCTCATAAGCCTGATAACTTCTTCATGAACTCCTTTTTTGTGTCTCTTACTTTTTACATATTCACCTTTAGATTTAAATCCAAGTTGAGTTTCATCTACATAGGTAATTTTTCCTCTTCTGCCTTCTTCAGCATTTTCCCAAGATGCCTCATTATAATACCTCCCGTCTTTGGCTCCTTTGACAAAATTGATATCGAAACCATCATCTAGAAGCATATCTACAACTTCTTTGTACAGAGTTCCATAACCTACACGAGTACTTTTCCATCCCCATTCCACTGCTCTTTCAATATCCTTCATTGCTGAATCATACTGTGGCTGAATAGATCCTTTCCGCGCTTCAAATGCTTTCATAGTAAAATCCTCCTGTAAACTTTTCTTTTTGTTTTTACTATTTTTCCTTCAATGAGATACTCTTGATTTCTTGCCACCTATAACATAGCAAATTAATCGAGAAAATATTCTCAATTTCAAAGAAAAATCTTGTGCTTATATATTATATCATATTTACATAAAATTGCAAGCCTTTTAATATTTTATTATGAGCTTCTAATATTCTATTGGCTTATATTCTATAGGCATTTAATATCTAGAAATTTATTTTTTTACTGGCTTTGTAAAATCATTAAAAAGTATCTATTTAAAATATATTTTTAGATTATTTATTATTAACATTCTTTATGTATCAAAACATGATAATGATATGAATTAGACAAAACATCATTATTTTCGAAATAATCTACTACTTGATATATATTGACAATTCTAAATTCCTTAAATAGCTCCTGTACTAAATTATAGTCCACATAAAAATGAGGTGTTTTATATTCTGGTCCTTCTTCCATTTTTAATCTTGTATTATCATCAATCAAAGGCCAAACATCTTGTTTAAATCCCCATGTATCTTTTGAACCCAATGTTAAATAACATTCTCCTCCATCTTTCATTACTCGATAAAGTTCTTTTATTACTTGTTTCATTCCTTCTGTATCTGTATGAGAAATTACATTTCTACAATAAATACAATCAAACTCTTCATCCTCATATGGTAATTTTAGCATATCTCCTACTTTATAATTAAATTTTAAATCCTCTTTTTCAGCCCATTCTTTAGTTCTATTAATCGCTTCTTGGCTTATATCAAAACAACTAACATTAAATCCGTTTTTTCCAAATAAAATAGAATGTCTACCTAATCCACAACCTAAATCTAAAAATTCTTTTTTACCTTGTGAAGTCCATCTGTTTAACAAATAATAAGATTCAATACTTGGATTTTTCCAAATTTCTTCTTGATTTTCTTTAACTATTTTCCAATTCCAACCCTTTGATTCAATCATATTAATCACCTCTACTATTTCATCTATCTTCTATATCTTTATCAGTAATTGATTGATTCTGTTGTTGATTTGAAAGCTGTATAGCTCTATTATTTACTTGGTTTTTTTCTTCCTCACTTAATTCTTCTAAATTAATATGTCCTATTGAAGGTTCTATATCTCTTTCTAATTTTTTTATAATCCTCTCTTTTATATTCATTTTTTCCTCCTATATTTTTTTATTTTCAAAATAATTATATCAATAAATTAAATATTCTTCAATAATAATTATTTTATTTATACTTTATATTGAAAATTTAAATTCTTATTTAATCAAGTAGAAAAAATACCATTAATTGATATTTCGTCCTCTCACAAAAAAACTCCCCTCCAACTCTGCAATGCAGTATGTTGGAAGGAAGAAATACTTAATACATATCTTTAATACAAGACATCTATATTATATATTATAACATATTTACATAAAAACATCAAAAAATATTTTTTACATTATAACTAAAGCAGAAAGAAAAAAATCAACCATTTCTGATTGATTTTTGTATCTCACTATTCAATTAGTTCGAATAGATTCGTTATTGGTGGGCAGGGATGGATTCGAAC
>CALXJT010000006.1 GCA_944388695.1 uncultured Clostridia bacterium | reverse complement strand
AATCAAAAATATAAAACGAGAATATAACAACACTTTTTAGAAAAAAGTTGTTGCATTGGCAATGAAAATTTTGCAGTGGCAATCTCTTTTATATTAATTTTTGGAAATAATTGTTTTTATACGGATTTTATGATATAAATAAGGAAAATACGAAAATTGCGACGTTTTTATAGCAAGTTTTAAAACGGAGGAAAATAAGAATGGATAAAAAAACTATTATGATTGATATGGATGAAGTTATTGTAGTAGGGAATTTCTCAAATTATTTAATAGAATTTTTAGGAAAAGTAGATTTTGACAAATTACATAGTCAATATAGACAAGATTTAATAAAAGGAAAAGAGGAAGAATTTAAGACAATATATAAATATAAAAATTTATATAAAAATAATAATGGAAACTATATTGAGCCATTACCTAATTGTATAGAAGTAATCAAAGAATTAAATGAAAAATATGATGTTTATATTGCTACAACTTATATTTGGAAAGAAGATGTAATTGATGCAGCTACTAATTTAAAAAATAAATTTGAGTATTTACATTATTGGCTTCCTTTTATTGATACAAATAATTTTATATTTATGACAGACAAAACAAAAATAAAATATGACATAGGAATTGATGATAGAGTATCAAATTTAGAAAATTGTGATAAAAAGTTATTATTTACAGAATTTAGAAATAAAAAAATAACTGATAACGAACTTAAAGCTAAAGGAATAGTAAGAGTAAACAATTGGTTAGATGTAAAAGAAGAATTGATATAATTAAAGGTATAAAGGATTCAGAATATATATAGGATTGGAGAGAAATATTATGGGTAAGCCAATAAGAAAGGCAGTACGATGCTATTTAATAAAAGACAATGAAGTAGTAGTAACAAAATATAAAAAAGGTAATAAAAAAGAAGGATATTACGATATACCTGGAGGCAAAATTGAGGAATGAGAAAATCCAAAACAAACAGCAATAAGAGAAATGAAAGAAGAAACAGGAATAGAAATACAAAATTTAAAATATAAAGGAATTATTACAATAGAATATCCAAATATAATGTTTATATTTGACACATTTATCTCTAAAGAATATGAAGGAGAACCACAGGAGTTTAAGGAAAATATATCAGAGTGGATAGATATTGATGAATTATTGAAAAAAGAAAAAATATTGTCGAATATAATATTATTAGATAAATTTCTTATAAAAGGATTAATAGAGGATAATTGTAATTTTAACTTACATATAAAAGTAGATGAACAAGAGAATATTTTTGGAATAGACTATAAATTAGAAAAAGATAATAATAAGAAAATGAAATAATGGAGGTCATAAAATAATGAAAATAGCAGTTATTTCAGATATACATGGAAATTTGGAAGCATTAAAAGCAACTCTAATAGATATAGAAAAAAGAAAAGTAGATAAAATTATATGTTTAGGAGATATAATAGCAAAAGGAGTACATCCTAAAGAATGTATACAATTAATAAGAACAAACTGTGAAATAGTATTACAAGGGAACTGTGATGTTCATTTTTCAACAGAGCATAAGAATATTGACGAAATGAATGAGCAAGAGAAAAAAAGAATAAAATGGAATCAATCATTAATAGATAAAGAGGATAGAGAATATTTATTAAATTTACCGTTTTGCTATGAACTATATATGAGTGGGAGTTTAATAAGATTATTTCATGCAACACCTACTATTAATAACAAAGCAATATTAAATGTTGATAGTATTGAAACAAAATATCGAATGTTTTTACCAAGTGAAAAAACACTATCTCAAGATATTGCAGATGTTGTAATATATGGTCATATTCATCATCCATATATGGACAAAATATACAATAAAACTATAATAAATGTAGGAAGTGTAGGGAATTCTTTCGATGTTATAAGGAATAAAAATAAAGATAGCGACATGTTAGAAACTACGAAAAGTAATTATCTAATAATTGAAGGAGAATACGGAAGTAGAGAATATTTGTCAGATATTTCATTTCAGTTTATAAAAGTACCTTATGATATTGACAGAGAATTAGAAGATGAAAATTTGAATATTGAAAAAGAAAACTATAGATTTGAGTTAAAACAAGGTATGTATAGAGATATGACTAGAATTAACGAAAATTTTAAAAAATTAGGAATAGATGTGGATAAAATTTAAGGAGGAAAATTGCAATGGAAATTATTGTAGGAGGAATCATTGAAAAAGACAATAAAATATTAATGGTAAAAGAGGCAAAGAAGAAATGTTATGGAAAATGGAATGTACCTGCCGGGCATTTAGAAGATGGAGAAACAATATTCCAAGGAGCTATTAGAGAAATATTTGAAGAAACAGGATGTAAAGTTAGACTGAAAAATGTACTTCCAATAATAAATAAAGAATGGGAAAATGTTACATTTTTATTAATAACTTTTACAACGGAATTATTAGAAGAAAACATTTCTTTTAATAAAGAAGAAATTTTAGATGTTAAATGGATTTCAAAGGAAGAGTTAAAAAATATGACAAGTGAAAACTTAAGAGATGAAAAATTAATAAAAAGCACATTAAAAATGCTTGAAGAAAATAAATTATATCCTTTAGATGTAATAGAAATATTATAATATATCAATTCATGGAAATAACTAAAACGAGATGATTGATTTTAGAAAGGCAGAGGAAAAAAAGATTATGATTTAGAAAATAGCAGTTAAAAAATATACATAGAAAAACTAAAATGGTATGAAAATTGAATGTGAGGCAAGTAAAAAATATGTCAAATGAAATTAAGTTATTAGATGATGATTTTATAAAAATTGTGAAAGCTATTGAACAAGATATATTAGAGACTAGATTTAACATCATAGCTAAAGCTAATAAAGAGGTCATAGATTTTTATTTGAGATTGGGAAAAATTATTAGTGATAATGCTAAATATGGTAATAATTTTATAAACAAATTGTCAATAGCATTAAAATTAGATTTTCCTGGAGAAACAGGATTTTCTCCTCGTAATTTAGCAAGAATGAGAAAAGTTTATGAATCATATAAAGATTTAGATGAATTTCCAAAGGAATTAGAAATGATTTCGTGGTCTCAAAATTGTATATTAGTTGATAAAATTAAAGAGTTAGATAAAAGACTCTGGTATGCTAAACAAGTTTTAGAAAATGGCTGGTCTAAAACTGTGTTAAGTCATCAAATTGATTTAGAATTATATGAAAGACAAGCTATTCCTGACAAGTTAACAAACTTTGATAATAAATTACCTATTGCACAAAGTGAATTTGCTAGAGATATGATAAAAGACCCTTATATTTTTGAATTGGCTAATATAAGTAAAAAGGCAACAGAAAGAGACATTGAAAATGCAATGATAGAAAGAATAAAAAATGTATTACTTGAATTAGGAAAAGGCTTTAGCTTTGTTGGAAATCAATATAAAGTTTCAACAAACAATAATGACTATTATATAGATTTATTATTTTATCATTTAGATTTAAGATGCTTTATAGTTGTCGAATTGAAAAATACTGAATTTAAGCCAGAATTTATTGGACAACTAGGATTTTATGTAACAGCCGTTGACGAAACATTGAAGAAAGAAACTGATAATGACACAATAGGGTTATTGCTTTGTGAAGATAAAGACAAATTAACTGTAGAATGGTCATTAAAAAATGTCAATACTCCAATAGGAGTAGCTTCATATAAGGTAAAAAATGTTATTCCAAAAGAAATAATGGAAAAATTACCTACTGAAGAAGAATTGAATTTGTATATAAATAGGTTACCAAATGAAGAAAATGAATAATAAAATGATTGATATTTTTAAATTTGCCACTGGTGGCAAATTTCATTTACAGTAAAAAAAGAATTGAACAAATAAATAATCATAATAGGAGTAAAAATGCAGGAAATTACCAAAAATATTTTAAAAAAGTTAGCATCATTAAGAGATAAGATTAATGAAAATGTAGAATATATGATTTTAAAATATGATTTATCTAATAATAAAAACCATTGGAATTGTATATGTTCTGCTATGGATTGGATAGATGTTGCTAAAGAAAATATAGATTCTGATTTACTAAGAAAAGAATTTAAATATATGTGGAAAGATGTATATAGTTATTTATCTGCTGTTGATATTATTGTTGATGGAATAATTCAAATTTATAGAGTGGTTTTTGAAACCAAAGATACTATTTTTAAAGATAACACTATATTTAAAAATAATTTAAATAAGAACGACTATGAATATTTTAAACATATCAGAGCTGTGTTTGGTGCTCATCCTGTAAATATAGATGAAAAGGGAAATAAAAAATATGCTAGTTGGATAACACAGGGAATATTTACTGATTATGATTTTGCAGTTTTAATATATGATTCTAATAAAGATAATCAATCATCGAAACAATTCGGATTTAAAATAAATGAAATTAATCAGTTTTTATGGAAATATGTACAATATTTAGATGAAATTTATATACAGATATCCAAAAAGCAAGAGGAATTTATAAAAGATAAAAAGGAAGTGGCTATAAAAAAATCAGATTCTGTATTAGAGCAAATAGATATTCTAATGCAAGAAAATGAAAAAAGGTTAAATAGCGAATTTTATGAACAAATTTTAAAAGAATTAAAGATTATATTTACAACTGAAATAAAACAAAAGGAAAATCAAATGTATGTATTAAAATATCGAGAAATATTAAAAAAAGGAATTGATGAAATATATTATTCATTACAAAATATGCAACATACTGATTTGAAAGTTTATGATGATTTAAATCCTAAATATAGCAATAAAGATGGATTTGGATATGCTTTTGGAAAATTAACTAGTATAGTACATACAAAAAATTATGAATATCCTTTTGAGATTATAAGAAAAGATTTAGAAAAAAATATATCAAATGATATGGTATGTAACTATGACACGTATGAAGAATTATATGTTATTCTATTAACTTCACTTTATATGGACAGTATTGCAAACTAAGTGATAGAAATTTGCCACCAGTGGCAAAATTTATTTTCAAAAAGCTATTGTCAAACTTTAAAATTTATGTTAAATTAAAAATAACAGTTACGGCGAAAAAATTCAAAAGTGGGAATACACTTCTTTGGAACTATTGCTATAACTGATTTTGAAACGGATAATAAGGTGCTTTTGTGCAAGAGATTTTTCGCATACGTCCTTCGCTAAGGCACCAATGATGTTTCTGTTCGAATCAATAGAACAGAATTGATACAAAATCAATCATATGGTTGATTTTTTTCTTTTGTAAGAAAATGCAAGAAATTATTAGCTGTTAAAATAAATGAATTATCACAAAAAAAGAAACCTTGCTATTATAAAAATGTAGGAATAAATAAAGGCTCATACATTAGAATTGGAGATTCAGATGAGCATATGACTGACTATGAAATTTATAGTTTACAAAGTTATACTGAAGGTATTGAAGAAGATTTAAGACCGGTAAAAAGAGTTGGATTTGGAGACTTAAATCAAGATAAAATACAACAATATCTTGAAAAAATTAAAGATAAAAAGCCGAACTTTTCAAAATTCTCTGATGAAAAAAATTAAAGCTAAATGGTATTATTGCAAATAATACTGGTGAAATACATCCAACATTAGTAGGAATGATGGTATTTGGAGAGTATCCACAAGAAGAAAGTTTTTTACATATTTTTTTAAATTTCTAAAGAATTTGAAGATAAAAATGTTATTACATTAAATACAATAAAATAAAAATTATAAGGGTCAATTGAAATAGAATAAATAAAAAAAACACTTGTAATTTAATAAAAAATATGCTAATATATATATGAGCGGTATCCAAGAAACTTTCGAAGCCTTGGGTCATTTTTTATATATAAGGAGTTGTTACTGTTAATGAAAGAATACAGAACCAATGAAGATTTAATCGAATATTTATCATCAAAAGGAGTAATTATTTCAGATAAATCAGATGCTTTACAAAAAATTGAGAGATATACATATTATTCGATTGTTAATACATATAAATCAATTTTTAAAGGAGAAGACGGAAATTATATTGATAATGTCACATTTGATGAAATATATGCTTTGTTTGAATTTGATAAAGGACTAAAGAATATAATATTAAAATATTGTTTAGAGATAGAAACTGTTATAAAATCAATTATGGCAAATCAAATTTCAAAAGTATATGGAGTAAAAGAATATTTAAACACATCTAATTGGGATAGTAGTATTGACGATGATATAAAAGAAAATTTACTTAATAAAATCAATAGTGAGATTGAAAAAGATTATAATACGCATACTGCTGTAACTCATTATATAGATAAATATGGATTTGTTCCACCATTCGTTTTAGTTAAAATTCTTACATTTGGTGTAGCAAGTAGTTATTATGGATTACTTAAACAAAGTGATAGACAAGCAATTGCAAAATATTTTAAAATATCAGATAAATTATTAAAGCAAATATTAAAAAATCTAACTACAATACGAAATGTAGCTGCACATTCAGATAGATTATACAACTATACTAGTAAATTTTATCTTTCTTTTAAGCTAATAGATAAAAATTATATCAAGTCTGATAATATAACTAATTTGTATATGGTAATAAGATGTATGGAAAAATTGCTAACAAAAGAACAATATAAAGATTTATATAATTCCATAATTGAAAAAATTGAAAAGCTTGAGAAAAATCTAAATTCAATATCAATAGATAAAGTTATGAATATAATGGGCTTTCCTATGAATAATAATAGTTAAAACGAATATAATAATAATGAGCGGTACTTAGAAAACTTTTGAAGCTCTAAGTCATTCAAGAGTTTAGAGCCTATTTAATGGTTCTAGACTTTTTTATTAAAAGAATTAAAAGACAATGAATATGAGATAAGTATTTCATATATAGAGAAAATAAAGAATAATGTTGATGAGAAAAGCATAGATAAAATATTAAATGAATTTATACAAAAATTTATGCTATCATAAAAAAATGCAATGTTTGAAAAATAATAAAAAAAATGTTATAATTATAAATATAGTAGGAATAACCCTACAAACTCCTTTTTAAAGGAGAGAATGTTGAAATCACTTATGTCAAGGAGGAAAAAAGATGAACAAGATGAACAGATTGAACATTTTTGTGATTACAGGTTCTTTAGAGGTTATCTTTGAGGGTCAGGAGCGGTTGCTGGATGAGGTAGCAAGATTACAGAAACATGTATCAGAAAATGATGAAATCCATACAGCAATTGATATTGGCAGGATAGTAGCAATGGCTAAAAACTTCAGTGATGCTGATGAGGCGGTGAGAGAGCTCCAGAAAGCTATCTTTTTTGATGAGAGTGCTCAATTGATAGATGAATTGGAGTTTACACCACGTACTTACAACTGTCTTGGCAGAGCGGGGATAACGACTGTTAACGAACTCGCTGGCATGTCTTTGCCGGAACTCAAAAATGTACGAAATCTGGGGCAGAAATCTCTTGAGGAGATTGTACTGAAGTTGAAGAAGTTAGGCATTGAACTTGGAAACGACGCAGAATAAAAAGACATTATTCTCTTGTCATGTAGAAGTAGGTTTCAAAAGAAGCCCCTTTCGTTAGGGGCTTCTTTCACGTATTAGAAATAGCTTCTTACGGTCAATTGAGACCGAGTTTAATTAGGTCTTTGGGGTAATTGTGGTTAATTGGGACCCGTCCCTAATTGACCATTACGTTTCTGACTTTAATTGGCAGAGTATGGAAACATTTGGTCAATTCATCTCCGTAGATCCAGTACTTGCTTAATAGTTCAACTGCTTCATCTACAGCACTATCAAAGAGAAATTCATTCAGATATCCGAGATTAGCACTGTAGTAAGTCTGTTTGGCAACTTTTGCAACAGAAACATGATACTTTTCTGTAAGAACCTGCATATATTTTGCCCAAGTTTCGGCGAATTCCATAATTCTTGTGCCGTATCTGTTCATAGCATTGAGCTCAAGAATTTTTTCCCACTCTTTTTTAGAAATGTTATCCTTGAACTGTAAAGTTACATCTTGGCAATATAATGCAATTTGTTTCTGAACTCTTTCATGTCGAGCCCGTAATTTCTCACTTTTTGCTGTAGCCATACGCATTTCTGGTGTTGTTACCAAACCTAAATTTAAGTTAGTCTGGAAGTTCATAGAGTTGCTTTTTTCTCCAATAGTCAGTGTTGTCATGATTCTCCTCCTTAATTAAGAAATGAAATTATTATATTAATAGAATCATATAAATTATAACACAAATTAACATAATTTGCAAATTTTCTTATTGTTTTTTCTCCTAAAATATGGTAAAATTATATTATATCACTATTATGTGGTAAAAGAGTAGACAATTCTCTAAAACGATTGTTAAGAGAAATTGCTATGCAAAACAAGGAGGAAGAAAGAAATGCAAAAAAAAGAATTTTACTACAAATCGGCTGATGGAGAAACTGAAATTCATGCTTGTATGTGGCAACCAGAAATGGAGCCAGTAGGAGTAATTCAGATTGCTCATGGAGTAACTGAATATATCTTAAGATACAGTGAATTAGCAGAGTTTTTTGTAGAAAGAGGCTATGTAGTAGTAGGAAATGACCATATTGGGCATGGAAAATCTGTTGCACCAGGTAAGGAGAAGATGTATTTTGGAAAAGAAGGAAGTTGGTCTTTTGTTGTTGATGATATCAAGAATTGTGTTGACATGACAAAAGAAATGTTTCCAAATATTCCATATATAATCATTGGATTTTCACTTGGTTCATTCTTGGTAAGAACATACCTAATAAAGTATCCAGGACAGGTTAATGGTGCTATATTAATGGGTACAGGTCAAATTCCAGCTTTTCCGCTTAAGCTAGTGAGAAAAATGGTTGTTAAAGAAGCGGAAGAAGTAGGAGAAGACCATACTTCAAAAAAGATACATGATTTATCATTTGGAACATATAATAAAAAATTTGCTCCAAATAAGACTGATTATGATTGGCTATGTTCAAATGAGGACGAATTAAAAAAATACATCGAAGACCCATCAAGAGGCGGAGACTTTACTGCAGGATTATTAAGGGAGATGTTAGACGGAATGCTTTATACATCTCAAATTGATAATATGAAGAAAATGGACAAAGATATGCCAATACTTATATTATCAGGAGATAAAGATCCTGTTGGAGATTTTGGAAAAGGTGTAAATAGAACCTATAAAGCCTTAAAAAAAGCAGGGATTGAAGATGTTAAAATGCAAATGTATCACAATGCAAGACATGATATATTACACGAAGACTGTACAGATTCAGTCAAAAATGATATCTACTCTTGGATCAAAACAATTGTATAGCATAGCAAAAATGGTCAATTGGGGACGGGTCCCAATTGGCCATTTTTTCACATTTGAGCATTTTCTTATTTTTAGAAAAAGCAATTTTGGTCAATTGGTATCCGTCCCCAATTGACCAATTGACTATTTTATCATTGAGCATTTTGTGTTTTTGGAAAAAGCTATTGTTATGGTTAATTGGGACCCGTCCCTAATTGACCATTTGAGTATTTATTTATTTTTTGAAAAAACTATTGACAAAAGAGAATTTTTGATATATCATACAGATGAAATTAGGAATAATTCCTAATTTTGAAAGGAGATTTATGAATAACTATTCCAAACAAAGAGAAATAATTTTAGATGTACTAAAACAAAACTTAATACATCCAACAGCAGAAGAGATATATCAATTAGTAATAAAAAAGAATCCACAGATAAGTAAAAGTACAGTCTATCGAAACATTAATATTTTAGTAGATTTAGGAATAATTCAAAAAATAAGTTTATCTACAGGACCTGATAGATATGATTACTTATATAAAAAACATTATCATGCAATATGCGATAAATGTGGAGAGATTTATGATTTTTATTATGATTTTGATATAGGTCAGATTTCAAACGAATTACACAAAGAAGAGATAAAGATGGATGTTAGTAAAATTGAAATACATGGAATATGTGAAAATTGTAAATCAAAAAATTATTGAGGAGGAATTAAAATGGATTTAAAAGGAACAAAAACAGAGAAAAACTTAATGGAAGCTTTTGCAGGAGAGTCACAAGCAAGAAATAAGTATACATATTTTGCAAGTAAAGCAAAAAAAGAAGGATATGAGCAAATTGCTGCTATATTCCAAGAAACAGCTGATAATGAAAAAGAACACGCAAAAATGTGGTTCAAATTATTACAAGGTGGAGATATAAAATCAACAGTTGAAAACTTACAAGCAGCTGCAGATGGAGAAAATTATGAATGGACAGATATGTATGACAGAATGGCTAAAGAAGCTAGAGAAGAAGGATTTACACATATTGCATTCTTATTTGAAGAAGTAGCAAAAATTGAAAAAGAACATGAAGCTAGATATAAAAAATTAATAGAAAATATGGAAAATGGATTAGTATTTAGCCGTGATGGAGATAGAATTTGGAAATGTAGAAATTGTGGACATATAGTAATTGGAAAATCAGCTCCAGAAATTTGTCCAGTTTGTAGCCATCCAAAAGCTTTCTTTGAAATAAAAGCTGAAAATTATTAAAAATATTAATATTGTTTATTAATAGTTTGGATATGAAATTGAAGTGATTTTATTTTTAGTAGTTTTTATTAGTGAAGAATAAAAATAGAAGCAGAAATGAAGAGTAGAAATGAAGAGTAGAAATGAAGACTAAAATAGAAGCAGAAACGAAGAGTAGAAACGGAGACTAAAAATAGAATTAGAAATGAAGACTAGAAATGTTGTTTTACAATGTTTTTAGTCTTTTTTTATGATGATATTTATTGGATGTTTGTTATTAGTTTACAATTAAATTTTAAACTAGTTAAAGAAAAACTAAAAAACATCGATTAAGATTTAAAATTGACTCATAAGTATAGCTTAAATTATTTTACAGTTGCATTAAAGTAGAAAAATAGAAAAAGTACTTTTTTCTTTAACTATTTTGTGATATAATACGTTTTAGTAATTTTAAGGAGGAAAATAGTGCCAAAATTTTTTGTTAATCAAACACAGTTAAATAATGAAAAAATATTTATAGAGGGACAGGATGTAAAACATATAAAAAATGTTTTAAGAATGAAAGTAGGAGAACATATAGATGTTTGTAATGTAGATGTCACACAAAATTATGAATGTGAAATTGAAGAGATTAATAATGAGAATATTATATGTAAAATAATTAAAGAAAGAGAAAACGATTCAGAGTCAAAAGTTAAGATTACTATTTTTCAAGGATTGCCAAAAGCAGATAAAATGGAATTGGTCATTCAAAAATCAGTGGAATTAGGAGTATATAATATTGTGCCTGTAGCAATGAAAAGATGTGTTGTAAAGTTAGATTCTAAAGATGTAAGAAAGAAAGTAGAAAGATGGCAAAAAATTTCTGAAGTTGCTGCTAAACAATGTGGTAGAGATATAATTCCTAAAGTTTCTGAAGTTGTAAAAATAGATGATATTTGCAAAATGATGGATTCTTATGATAAAATAATAGTAGCTTACGAAAACGAAAAGGATAATACATTAAAGAATGAAATTCAAAAGATAAGAATGCTTGATAAAGAGGAAATAAAAATAGGAGTACTTATAGGACCTGAAGGTGGAATTGATGAAAAAGAGATAGAAGTATTAAAATCAGCAGGTGGTAATATAGTTACTTTAGGAAAAAGGATATTACGCACTGAAACAGTTGCTTTGAATGTTTTGAGTATTTTACTTTATGAATTAGAGAAATAGAAACAATAAGATTGAATTATAAATAAATGAATAAGATAGGAAGATTATCTTATGAATTAGAGGAATAAAATAAAACAAGAAGAATTGGAGGAGTAAAAGTGGTAAAGATCCCAAAAGGAATTCAAATTAATGTTGTGATGGCAATAATTTTAATGGTATATTTTTTACTGTTAAATGTGGTAAAAGAAAGTGGTTATATAGCAGATATTTTTCAAGTAACAAAGATTTTTTCTATAATATTTATGATTATAGGATTAGTTTTGATAGAAAGAGCATATAAAAAAGATGATTCTAGTATAACTATTATGGCAATAGAATTTCTAATTATTGCAGCACATAGTTTATCAGCTGAATATGTAGTGCAAAGATATGATGTATTATTTGAACAATATATTTTAATTTCATCATATGTATTTGCTATATATTATGTATTAAAATCAATTTTTGCATATACTAGAGCTAGAAAAAAGGAAATGGAAAGTTATAGTGACATTCCAGAATTAGTAAAGAAAGAAAAACCAGTGGTAAAAACTGCTACAAAGAAGAATGCTAAAAAATCAGAAGATGAGACAAGTGAAGAGAAAAATGACAAAAACGATAAAAATTTAGAAACTGAACAAGCAGAAAATAATAAGGCAGAGGATAATAAGAAAGATAATAAAAAAGGAAAAAATGATTCAAAAGTCCAAAAAGATATAAAGAATAAAGATAATTCAAAAAATAAAAATAATAGAAATGATAGTAATGAAAAAAATCATGAGAATCACAAAAATAGTAAAGATTTAAAAGCTCAAGTACATATTAAAAATAAAAATGATTCAAAAGTTCAAGAAAATATAAAAAATAAAAAGAGTTCAAAAGCGAAAGAAAATACAAAAATTAAAAGCCATCCAAAGAATAAAGAAGATATAAAAAATAAAGAGAACAAGTCAAATAAAGAAAATGTAGAAGATAAAAATAATGAAAGTAAAAATAGTAATAAAAAGAAAAAAGACATGAAAAAAGATAAAAATAAAAATGATGAGAAATAAATTATTTTAGTATAATAAAAAAAGAGGTAATAAAATGATAAAAAGTATGACAGGGTATGGGAAAAGCAGTTCTCATGTAAATCAAAGAAATTATCAAGTAGAAATAAAAAGTGTTAACCACAGATATTTAGATGTAACAACAAGATTACCAAAACAGTTAAGTTTTTTAGAAGAAGAAATTAAGAAAAAGATATCAGAAGTAATAAAAAGAGGAAAAGTTGATGTAATAGTAACATTCGAAAATAATAGTGATGAAGGAAGAAGTATAGTAATAAATCAGCAGATAGCCAAATTATATATAGAGCAATTAAAAAAATTAGCTGAAGAAGAGCAAATAGAATCTAACATAGAAGTTACAGAAATAGCAAAATATCCAGATGTATTAAATGTTCAGATGAATCAGGAAGATGATATTTTAAAAGATGAATTAATGCCAGTAATTGACGAAGCATTAAAGCTATTAGTGGAAATGAGAGAGCGTGAAGGAATAAAGATAGCAGAGGATTTAAAAATAAGAATTAAAAAAATAGGAGAAAAAATATTAGGAATATCTCAAAAATCTACTGGACTTATTCAAGAATATGTAGTAAAATTAGAAAAAAGGATAAAAGAAATACTTCAGAATGACGAAATTGATAAATCAAGAATTGCACAAGAAGTAGTAATTTATGCTGATAAATGTTCTATAGAGGAAGAAATTACAAGATTACATAGTCATATAGAGCAATTTTATACTATTTTAGAATCAGAAGGACCATCAGGAAAAAGATTAGATTTTATAATACAAGAAATGAACAGAGAAATAAATACAATTGGTTCAAAATCAAATAGTGTAGAAATTACAAATGGAGTAATTGATGTAAAAACAGAGCTTGAAAATATAAGAGAACAAATTCAGAATATAGAGTAATAAAAGAAAGGATGGATTATATGCAATTAGTAAATATAGGATTTGGAAATATTGTTTCAGCTTCCAGAATAGTTGCAATAATAAGCCCAGAATCAGCACCAATAAAAAGAATGGTTCAAGAAGCGAAAGACAATAAAACAGCAGTTGATGCAACATGTGGAAGGAGAACAAGAGCAGTTCTTATTATGGATTCTGGTCATATAATTTTATCAGCAGTACAACCAGAAACAGTAGCAGGAAGATTAGATAAAGAGATAGAAACTATAGTATCGAATTCAGATGAGAACGAATAAAATATAAACTTGACAAAATAAAAGTTTATAGCTTATATTTTATAGTTCATATTAGATTAATATTGAATAAATAATATTGAAAATTTAAAATAATTAGGAGGTAATGTAAAATGATGGTAAAACCAACAGTTGCAGAATTATTGCAACACGCAGAAAATAGATATGCATTAGTAATAGCAACAGCAAAAAGAGCAAGACAATTATCACTAGGTGCTGGACCATTAACTGACAAAAAGGAGGCATCAATGGTAACATTAGCCGCAGATGAAATTGCAGAAGGAGTGGTAAAAATATGTTAGTAATTTTATCTGGGGTATCAGGAGCAGGAAAAGATACAATAAAAAAAGAAATAATAAAAAGAATGGATAATGTAATATCTTTACCTTCTTTCACATCAAGAAATCCACGTGAAGGAGAAGAAGAAGGTGTTCAATATCATTTTATTACAAGAGAAGAATTTATAGAAAGAATAAAGAATGATGAATTTTACGAGTATGATTTACATCATAATAATTACTATGGAACTTCAAGAAAATTAATGAACGAAAAAATTGCAAGTGGCAAAATAATAATAAAAGATATAGAAGTAAATGGTACAGAAAATCTTTTAAAACAGCTACATAACGAAACAAAACTAGTTCCAATTTTCTTAAAAGTAGATAGAGAAGAGCTAAAAAGAAGATTAATAAATAGAGGCGATAATTTAACAGAGGAAGAAATGGAACTACGTTTAGGAAGATTAGAATATGAAGAATCAAAAATAGGACTATATGATTATGTAATAAAAAATGATGATTTAGAAAAGACAGTTCAAATAATAATGACAATAATAGAAAACGAATTAAGAATAGAAGAATCAAAAAAATAGAATAACAATAGTTAATGTTTATAGCAAACAAAAGAGGTGTAATATATGTCAGCAATTTTACTAATAATATACATATTAATATTTGCCATATTTGCATTAGTAGCTTTTTCTGTTATGCAGATAAAATTAGCAGGTATGAAAGTAAAAGATTTTTGGAGTTTTATAGAAGCAAACCAAATGCTTGATAAATTATATAGATTTGCAATACAATACAAAAATATGTCACCACAAGAACAAGTAATTTATTTGTCAGAAGCTGAAAAAATTTTTACTGCATTTGATAAGGTTCCAAAAGAATTATGGGATGAAGAATATGAAAAATATAAAGAAGTTTTAAAGAAATATAATAATATAAAGATGGTTAGATGGGAGTCTAATTAGTAGTTTAATTTTATAATGTTTGTAAAATAAAGTCGATAATTGTAATTTTTTACATATTGACTTTTTTTGTGGTTTTATATAGAATGTATCAGAAAATGATTTGTGATAGTATATTAAATTTTGAATATATAAAGGGATAAAGGGAAAGAGAGTGAAAATGAGTAAAGATAAAGAAAAAGTAGTAGGCAAGAAAAATTTTATTTTAAAGATTATTTTTATTATACTTATAATAATTACATGTATAGTAATATTTTTATTTTCGAGTCAAAACGGAGAAAAGTCGTCAGGAGTGAGTGAAGGAGTATTGGAGAGTATAATAAATTTTTTACCCAGCACTAGAGATCTTCCTGCTGATGAAAAACAGGTGTTGATAGAAAATTCACAATTTTTTATAAGGAAAACAGCTCATTTTAGTGTATATACATTATTGGGAATTGAACTTATGGGGCTTTTATCATTATATGAGATATCAAAAAGGAGAAAGATTTTAATTGCTTTATTATGTGGTGCATTATATGCAATATCTGACGAAATTCATCAGATGTTTTCGCCTGGTAGAACAGCGAAAATAATGGATGTATTTATAGATAGTTGTGGGGTAGTGTTTGGAATTGTGATCGTTAATTTGGTGTTGATGATAGTCAAACGCGTTAGGGATAGTAAGGTAAGTAATTCTATATAAAATTTGCAAGAAAAAATATGTAAATTTATAAGTAAAATCTCTACAAATTCTTGAGGAAAAAATATGTAAAAATGTAGACAACTTTGTAAGTGTTGTGATATAATTCACATGGTAAGAAAAGAGGGATATTATGTCAAAAAATGAGAAGAAAAAAGGAAAAGGATTAAAAATTTTTGGGATTATAGTTTTAACTTTAATTATATTATTAGTGGCTATTATAGGATATACATACTTTTATATTACAGATAAATTAAATAAAATCCAAAGAGTGGATATTGATTTGGGTCAATTAGACATATCAGAGCAAGCTGAAGCTAATCTTACAGGTTATAGAAATATAGCATTATTTGGAATCGATAGTCGTTCAAATGATGATTATGGAAGAGGAAACAGAAGTGACTGTATAATAATTGCAAGTATAAATAATAGCACAAAAGAAGTAAAATTAGTATCAGTTTATCGTGATACATATATGCAAATTGAAGGACATGGGTTAGATAAAGTAACACATGCATATTCTTATGGGGAAGCACCACTTGCTATTAGCACTTTGAATACAAATTTAGATTTAAATATAAAGGAATTTGCGGCAGTTAATTTTGATGCAGTGGCTGAAGCTGTAGATGCTTTGGGTGGAGTTGAGATAGATGTTGAAGAAAATGAAGTACAATATATAAATAGTTATATTGTAGAAACATCAAAAGTAACAGGAATAGAAACAGAAAAAGTAACTAGTGCGGGTACACAAACTTTAGATGGTGTTCAAGCTGTGGCATATGCTAGAATTCGTTATACAGAAGGTGGAGATTATAAAAGAGCAGAGAGAATGAGAACAGTTGTAGAAGCAATGTTTAACAAATTAAAAACAAAGAGTATATCTGAATTAAATGAGTTTGCAGATTTGATTTTACCTAAAATTTATACAAATATAGATACAAGTGCTATTATTTCTATGGCACCAGATTTATTGAAATATAATGTTACAGATAGCATAGGTTGGCCTTATGAGACTAGAGGCAAAACTATGGGAGCATGGTATGGAATACCTGTTACATTAGAGAGTAATGTTACAAAGTTACATCAAGAGTTGTTTGGAGAAAGTGATTATGTTCCTTCAGAGACTGTGCAGAATATTAGCGATAGTATCGTAAATAAGACAGGATATTCAAACTAAATATCTCGAACATTATGTAGAGCATTGATAAGATTATTTTTAAAAAATTGGTTGAAGTTTACAATAATGTGTGATATAATATTTATGCCGAAAAATGAGAGCTGAATGTAATTTTATATTATGGGGGGATATAAAAATGAAAGTCAGTGAAGAAAATGTAGAAATTTCTTCAGGTGGTACAATTACAAGTTTAGTACCTATTCAAACGACACTTGCTAGGAAAAAGATAGTATTAACATTAGAGAAAATTATAAAAAGAACAGTGGATTTTATTGGAGGTATTGTAGGTACAATAGCTTTAATACCAATAACAATAGTTTTATATATAGCTAATCTAATTTCTGGAGATAAAGGACCGGTATTTTTTACACAAGAAAGAATAGGACAAAATGGCAAGGTGTTTAAAATGTATAAATATAGGTCAATGGTAGTAGGAGCAGATGAAAAATTAAAAGAATATTTGGCAGAAAATGAAGAAGCGAGAGAAGAATATACAAAATACAAGAAATTAAAGTATGATCCTAGAGTAACTAAAATAGGAGAATTTATTAGAAAAACAAGTATTGATGAATTTCCTCAATTTATTAATGTATTAAAAGGTGATATGAGTTTAGTTGGACCGAGACCATATTTGCCAAGGGAGAAAGAAGATATTAATGGATTTTTTAATTATATAATGTCTTGTAAGCCTGGAATTACTGGCTTTTGGCAGGTGAATGGGAGAAATGATGTAACTTTTAATGATAGATTGGATATGGATATGCAATATTATTACAAACATTGTTTGAAATTGGATATTAAATTGCTAATGCAAACTGCAAAAAAAGTAGTTAAGAGGGAAGGGGCAATTTAATAAAAAAAGCATCTTCGAAATTTAAATAGTATATTAAAAAGATAGGGGAAAAGAAAAAATGAGTAAAATAGAATTAGATAATAAGTGTGTTTTTGTTACAGGTGTAGCGGGATTTATTGGTTCAAATTTAGCTAAAAGATTGTTAAAAGAAAATAAAGGAATTAAAGTTATAGGGCTAGATAATTTAAATGATTATTATGATGTAAAAATAAAAGAATCAAGATTAGATGAGTTAAAAAAATTTGATAATTTTAATTTTATTAAAGGGAATTTAGCGGATAAAGAGCTTATTTTATCAATTTTTAAAGAAAACAAGCCTCAAATAGTTGTAAATCTTGGAGCACAAGCTGGAGTGAGATATAGCATTACAAATCCAGATGCATATATAGAGGCTAATTTAATAGGATTTTTCAATATATTAGAAGGATGTAGAAATTATCCTGTAGAGCATTTAGTGTATGCTTCTAGTTCATCAGTATATGGTTCTAATAAAAAGGTTCCATATTCTACAGATGATAAGGTTGATAATCCAGTATCTTTATATGCGGCAACAAAGAAATCGAATGAATTAATGGCACATGCATATTCAAAATTATATGAAATCCCATCTACTGGGTTAAGATTTTTTACAGTTTATGGACCTGCTGGAAGGCCAGATATGGCTTATTTTGGGTTTACTAATAAATTAATAGCGAATGAAACAATAAAAATATTTAATTATGGGAATTGTAAACGTGATTTTACATATATAGATGATATAGTAGAAGGCGTAATAAGAGTAATGAAAAAGGCACCAGATAAAGTAAAAGGAGAAGATGGTTTACCAATTCCACCATATGCAGTTTATAATATAGGAAATAATCATCCAGAAAATTTATTAGATTTTGTTAATATATTGCAAGAAGAATTAGTAAGAGCAGGTGTATTACCTAAAGATTATGATTTTGAGGCACATAAAGAATTAGTTCCAATGCAACCAGGAGATGTACCTGTTACTTATGCAGATACTTCAGCATTAGAAAGAGATTTTGGTTTTAAACCAAGTACATCTTTAAGAGAAGGATTAAGAAAGTTTGCAGAGTGGTATAAAGAATTTTATATGTAATTATATTTAAGATTTAGAAAGTTTTTAGGAAAGGTAATAGAGTTATAGAAATGAAAAAGAAAAATAGAAAACCTAGATTATGTCTTGTTTCTAGTAGTGGAGGACATTGGGAACAATTGCAGAAATTGCAACCACTTATAGATAAATATGAGGGATTTTATGTTACAGAAAAAACTCAATTTAAAGCAAATGCAAAATATTTTATGAAACAGACGGATTTAAAGGATAAATTTATGCCTTTAAAAATGCTTTGGAATGCTTTTTATGTATTAATTATTTGGATAAAAGAAAGACCTGATTTTATTATAACAACAGGTACAATGGTAGCATATCCTTTTTATTTATTAGCGGTGGTATTCCATAAAAAATTTGTATTTATAGAAACTTTTGGACGTGCTAACATGCCTACTGTTGCAGGAAAGAAAATGGAAAAGCATAGTGATTTATTTATAGTACAATGGGAAACACAGAAAAAATATTATAAGAAGGCAATTTATGGGGGGTGCTTATATTGATATTTGTTACTGTAGGTTCAAGAAATTATCCATTTAATAGATTATTTATCGAATTAGATAAGTTGTGTGAAGAAGGTATAATAAAAGATGAAATATTTGCTCAAATAGGTACTTCTACATATAAGCCAAAAAAATATGAGTATAAAGATTTTATTTCTCAAGAGGAATTTATGGAAAAAATAAACAATTCCGCATATGTGATTAGTCATGGGGCGTCGGGCTCTATAATGAAAGCATTAAATGCTGGTAAGAAAGTAATTGCTGTTACAAGATTAGAAAAATATGGGGAACATATTAATGACCATCAAATTCAAAATAATGAGGCGTTTGGAAGCAATGGATATGTATTGCCGGTATTTGAAATGGATGAATTGAAAGGTGCTATAGAAAAGATACAGAGTGGAAAAGATAATTTAAGAAAATGGGAAAATAAGGATCCTATGGCTATTGTCAATTTGATAGATGAATTTATACAGGAGAATTGGGAGAAAATAGATGAATAAGAAAAAATTTTTAAGAAAAGTAAAAGAATCTTTAAAATTTTTGCCAGATACGATATATGTACAATTATATTATTTTGCTCAATTTAAACATTTTTGTAATCTTAAAAATCCTAAAACATATAATGAAAAACTTAATTGGCTAAAATTAAATGATAGGAATCCAGAATATACAAAGATGGTTGATAAATATGATGTAAAAAAGTATGTAGCTGACATTATTGGTGAAGAATATATAATTCCAACATTAGGTGTTTGGGATAAGTTTGATGATATAGACTTTGATGAATTACCACAACAATTTGTATTAAAATGTACACATGATTCAGAAGGAGTTGTTATTGTAAAAGATAAATCTAAATTTGAAAAAAATGTAGCAAGAGAAAAAATTAATGATGCTTTAAAATGTAATTTTTATTATATAGGAAGAGAATGGCCTTATAAAAATATAAAACCAAGAATAATTGCAGAGAAATATATGGAAGATGAAAAATGTGGAGAGTTGAGAGATTATAAATTTTTTTGTTTTAATGGGGAACCTAAAGCAATGTTTATTGCTTCAGATAGAGGAATTGGAGAAACTAAATTTGACTATTATGATTTAAATTTTAATCATTTGAATATAATTCAGCATTATCCCAATTCAAAATTAAAAATAGAAAAACCTAAAAATTTTGATAAAATGATAGAATTAGCTAAAATTCTTTCTAGAAATTTGATTCATGTTAGAGTGGATTTTTACGAAGTAAATGGAAAGGTTTATTTTGGTGAATTAACATTTTATCATTTTAGTGGTTTTCAACCATTTATTCCAGAAGAATGGGATTATAAGTTTGGAGAATTAATTAATTTAAAAGAAGAATTGGAGAATGGAGAAAAACGATGAAAATTTTAATGGTTATAACAGGAATGAAATCTGGTGGTGCCGAAAGAGTTATGGCGACTTTATGTAATGAATTGTCAAAGAGAAATCAAGTCCGTCTTCTAGTATTGAAAGATAAAGAAACTGATTATGAAATTTCGGATAGAGTTGAATTTATTGCTGGTAACATAAAGAAGCAGAATGTTTTTCAATCGGTCAATTTTGTAAAAGAGCAAATTGAAGAATGGAAACCGAATGTTGTATTGTCCTTCATGACAAAAACAAATATAATTGCAACATTAGCTAAAGAAAAAGCAGAGGTTAAAACAAAACTGGTCATTGCAGAGAGAGCAAATCCATATAATGCTAAATTTTATTTGAAGTTTGTAAGAAGATTTCTTTATCGTAAAGTAGATGGTTGTGTGTTTCAAACCGAATTGGCCCAAGAGTATTATTCTAATATTTTGAATTGCAGTAGTAGTGTAATAAGAAATCCTTTAACACCTGAATTTAAAGTAGAACAATTTGAAGGTGATAGAGCAGAGAAAATTGTTTGTACAGGAAGGCTGTCAATAGAGAAAAATCAAAAATTATTAATTGATTCATTTTTCTTGATATCAAAGAAATATCCACAAATAAATGTGGAAATATATGGAGAAGGACCATTACATAATAAATTACAGAAGTATATTAATAGATTAGGATTGTCTAAAAGAGTTAAATTAATGGGAAGAAAAGATAATATTCAAGATTATATTAAAGATGCAAAAATATTTGTTCTTCCTTCGAATTCGGAAGGAATGCCGAATGCTTTGCTTGAAGCTATGGCTTTAGGAATACCTAGTATTGCAACAGATTGCCCTATTGGTGGACCAAAGGAAATAATAGTAAATGAAGAAAATGGAATTTTAATTCCAATGAATAATAGGGAGGAGCTAGCAAAAGCAATAGATAAGATTATTATAAATGAAGAGTTTTCTAATAAAATATCTAGAAATGCAAGAAATGTAATTAATGATTTTGAAACAGTTAAGGTTTGTAGTGAATGGGAAAAATATTTAAAGAAAATTGCGGATATATAGAGGAGATAAAAATTGAAAAAATTAAAAGAAATATTGAAAAACCCAGTGTATTATTTAATTAAATTAATAGGGAAATGTTTACCAGATAACTTATCATGCAATAAATTTTATTTGAAGATTTTATACAGAAATAAATTTAAAAATAAATTAGATATAGAAGATCCAAAAACTTTTAATGAAAAAATTCAATGGTTAAAATTATATGATAGAAATCCAGAATATACCAAGATGGTGGATAAGTATGAGGTAAAGAAGTATGTGAAGAATCTAATAGGAGAAGAATATATAATTGATACTTTAGGAATTTATGATACTTTTGATGATATTGATTTTTCTAAGTTACCAGATAAATTTGTCTTAAAATGTACACATGATTCGGGTGGAGTTGTTGTATGTAAAGATAAGGAAACGATTGATGTAAAGAAATGCAGAAAAAAATTCAAAAAATTATTAAGAAGAAATTATTTCTATAATGGAAGGGAATTTCCTTATAAGAATGTAAAACCTAGAATTATAGTAGAGCCGTTTATGAGTGATGGTATAAATGAGGATTTATTAGATTATAAATTTATGTGTTTTAATGGTAAAGTAAAATGTTCTTTTGTGTGTTCTGAAAGAAGAAGTGAGAAGGGGCTGGCTGTGGATTTCTTTGATAATAATTGGAATCATTTACCTTTTGAAAGACATTATAGAAATTTAGGGAAAGAAATAAAAAAACCGGATAATTTAGAAAAGATGATAGCATTAGCGGAAAAGTTGTCAAAAGGAACATCTTTTGTAAGAGTGGATTTTTATGATATTAATGGTAATATATATTTTGGAGAAATGACTTTTTACCCAGGAAGTGGTTTAGAAGAGTTTAATCCAGAAGATTGGGATTATAAATTAGGTGAATTGATTACTATAAAGAGGGATGATGAAAATGAAAAAGATTCTATTTGTTAATTCGAGTTTAACGGGTGGTGGATCTGAAAGGGTAATGGTAATATTAGCAAATGAATTTGCTAGCCAAGGTTATGATGTGACAATGGTTTTAGTAAGAGAAAAAGAAGAAGAAACATATAAGTTGAATCCAAAAATAAAATGTGTAAAATTCACATATGGAACTAAAAACAAATTATTAATAGCTTTAAAAAGATTGAAATATTTAAGAAGTTTTATTAAAAATGGTAGATTTGATAATATTATTTCATTTATGTACGATATCAATATTATTACTTTATTATCTACTATTGGATTGGATATTCCAGTTATTGTTTCAGAGAGAGCTAATCCAATTACTAGAAAGAATAATTCTTTATACAAATGGCTTGAATATAAAACTTATTTAAAGGCCTATAAAATTGTTTTTCAAACTGATGAAGTAAAAGCAATGTATCCAATTAGTTTGCAAGATAGAGCGGTAGTTATTCCTAATCCTGTAAATGAAAATTTACCAGATTGTTTCGAAGGGAATAGAAAGAAAAATATTGTATCTGTTGGAAGAATTGTAGAGCAGAAAAATTTTTCAATGCTTATAGAAGCATTTGCTAAATTCCATAAAATATATTCTGAATATAAATTAATTATATATGGAGAAGGACCACTTTTAGGAAAATTAAAACAAGAGGTTGAATATTTAGGAATTACAGATTATGTTATTTTTCCAGGGTATATAAAAAATGTTGATGAAGAAATTAAAGATGCTGCAATATATGTATCTTCATCTAATTATGAAGGAATATCAAATTCTATGATTGAGGCATTAGCGATGGGAATTCCATCAATTTGCACAGATTGTCCTGTTGGTGGAGCAAAGCTTATGATTGAAAATAGAAAGAATGGTATATTAATACCAGTTGGCGATGTTGAAGCATTATATAATTCTATGGTGGAATTGGTAGAGAATAAAGATTTAGCAGATTATATAAGTAAAAATGCAGTTAATGTAAGAAGAGAATATTCAGTAAGTAGAATAATGGAAAAATGGAAAAGTATTTTAAGATAGGATGAAATATATGAAGTTTATAAAAAGAAGTTTAAATCATTTAAAATGGATGTTAGATAAAGTGGGCTTTTTTAATTTTTTATCTGATGAAGCATATTTAAAATTTTGTTATCGTTTTAGAATAGGAAAAAAATTGAATTTAGATAGTCCCAAAACATTTAATGAGAAAATCCAATGGCTGAAAATAAATGATAGAAATCCTAAATATATCAATATGGTTGATAAATTTGAGGCCAAAAGCTATGTAGAGAGCATAATTGGATCGGAATATATTATTCCAACTTATGGGGTATATGATTCATTCGAAGAGATAGATTTCGAAAAATTACCTAAACGTTTTGTAATAAAATGTACACATAATTCTGGAGGAGTTGTTGTAGTACAAGATAAGGAAAAAATAGATAAAGATAAACTTGCAAAAAAATTCAAAAAAATGTTAAATAAAAATTTTTTTTATGTAGGTAGGGAATGGCCGTATAAAAGTATAAAACCAAGGATAATTGTGGAAGAAAATATTCAGGATGTAGATTCTGATGAGCAGATAAATGATTATAAAATAATGTGCTTTAACGGAAATCCTAAATGTTCTTTTGTATGTTCAAACAGAAATAGTAGTGAGGGGTTGTGTGTTAATTTTTATGATTATAATTGGAATCCGCTACCTTTTGAGAGACATTATCCTAGAAATAAAAATGAAATAGAAAAACCTAGTCAATACGATAAGATGATAGAGTTATCTAAAAAACTTTCAAAGGGGATACCTTTTGTAAGGGTAGATTTTTATCAAAAAGGAGAACAAATATATTTTGGAGAATTAACTTTTTATCCTGGTAGTGGTATGGAAGAATTTACTCCAGATGAATGGGATGAAAAGCTAGGGGGATGGTTGAATCTACCAAAGAAAAAAATGGAGGAAATATGAGATTAGATAAAAATAAAATTATTATGTTATTATTTGAGATAGCTTTAATTTTTCTGTTATTTCAAGAGAATGTATTTCCAAGTGAATTGACATTTGTTTCGTTATTATTAACTATAGTATTTGGTATATTTTTTCTTGTTAAAGGAGGAAAATTATATTTAAATCCTTTTATTATTACATATGTACTATTTATTATATATATGATTCTCGATACTTCCTTGAGAGGAAATATAGAGGAATATATACCAACTATAGGAATGTATGTTATGCAATTGGTTTCTTCGTTATGCATATATAATTATCTAATAAAATGTCAAAAAATAGAAGGCTTTTTAAAAATATATACAATTGTTGCAATTATTTCTTTGATAATAATATTTGGAATACTGGGAGAAAATGCAGTTTCTACACGATTGGGACATAATGGTTCGGGAGCTATAGTAAGCTATTATATATTTGATAATCCGATTTATAAAAGTTCAAATGGAACTGCTAACTTTTGTGCGATAGCAACGTTCTTTTTACTATATTTTGCAGAAAATAAAAAGAAAAGATATTGTTATATTCCTGTAATTTTTCTTACAATAGGAATGATTCTTTGTGGATCTAGAAAAGGTTTATTAGTTTATGTTATTTATGTAATATATACGTATTTTTTTATGAGAAAAGGAATTACCCTGAAGAAGGTACTTATATTTCTTTTAATACCGTTTGTTTTATATTTTACTATAATGAAAATACCATTGGTATATGATGTTATAGGAGAAAGAATAGAATCTATGGTTTTAAATTTATTTGATGTTTCTAATACTTTAGATGGAAATTCATATCTTATGAGGCAAGAACTTAAGGATACGGCAATAGAATGGATAAGTAGAAAGCCATTTTTGGGCTATGGGAAAGGAACTTTTGAAAATGCTATGGGATATGGAGCTGAAAATAATTTATTACAAATCATGTTGGAATTTGGATTAATTGGCACTATAATTTATTATAGTTTTTTACCTTTTTTTATATACGAAATAATAAAGTTAAAAAATAAGTCTGTTTTAGCAAAGGTATTAGGAATTGTTGCAATTACGATGTTAATACAGGATTATGGTAGTGTGACTTATTCGTGGCAAACTATGACCATGTGGTATTCAGTTTTTTGGGCGATAATAAAAATAGAAAAGATCAAAAATGACGAAATTTATGAAGAGAAGAGGGAATAAGTTAATATGAAATCAAAAATAGCTATAAATAATTATAATATGAAAATCAAATATCCGTCTAAAAATGATTTTATTTATCCACCTGAACAATATAAAGAGTTACCTATTAGCTATGAAAAATTTTCTGAAACTAATTATATTTTTAAGATGGTAAGAGGGACTTTTGCTTTATTGGAAATGGATAAAAAAAATTACGGAACAGATAAATGGAATCCTTTAGCTGATAATCTGATAAAAGAAGGGGATACGGTATTAATTAAACCTAATATGGTCTTGGAAAAAAATCAGAAAAATTATGGAGAAGATTGTTTATATACTAATCCCAGTGTGGTAGCAGCTATTATACCATATGTGTGGAAGGCTTTGAAAGGTAATGGAAATATAATTGTAGCAGATGCTCCAGTTCAATCATGTGATTTTGAAAAACTTGTTGAAAACAGTGGATATAAAATGATGATTGAATATTATAAAAAACAGAAGATTAATATAGAATTAAAAGATTTAAGAGGTTTAGTATCAAAATATGAAAATGGAATTTTGAAGCAGAATGTACTTGAAGAAAATGATAGAGGAATAGTTGTGAATTTAGATAAATATAGTGAACATGCAAAATTATCTAAAGAGGATTTAAAGAAAGTTAGGATTACTAATTATAATCCAGAGGAATTATTGAAACATCATAATCAAGAAAAACATGAATATCTAATTTCTAGAGATGTGCTTGATGCAGATGTGATTATAAACATGCCAAAGCCTAAAGCTCACCGTAAAGCAGGGGTAACAATTAGTTTGAAAAATTTCATAGGTATAAATACAAGGAAAGAGTATTTACCCCATCACAGATTTGGAGATAAAAATCATGGAGGGGATGAATATGCAAGAGATTCTTTTTTGTTAAAGATGAGTTCTAAAATGATTGATATTGCAAATAAAATGAAATCTAAAAATAATTACAGAATAGGAAAGATAATATCTAGTGGTGCTAGATTTTGTTCAGGAATTGATAAAAAATTATTCTCAAAGGAACAAGTTAGAGAAGGTAGTTGGTATGGTAATGATACAATTTGGAGAACGATTATAGATATAAATAAAATAGTTAGATATGCTGATAAATCAGGTAAGATGCAAGAGAAGATACAGAGGAAAATATTTAATATTGCTGATATGATTGTAGTTGGAGAAAAAGAAGGTCCATTGATGCCGTCGCCTAAATATGCTGGAATGATAGCGATGGGAGAAAGTTCAGTTTGTTTTGATGAAATTGTAGCTACAGTTTTAGGATTTGATATTAAGAAAATAGAATTGTTTAAACATGTACGTGATAAGAGAAAGTTTTTTATTGTTAATGATGAAGAGTATGGAGTTATTATTTCTAATGATAAAAATTTGAATGGAAAAATGGTAGAAGATATAACGAAAAAAAATGCAATAAATATACAACCATCAGATGGCTGGAAAAATCATATAGAATTGGAGAGATGAGATGATAGAAGAAAAAGAATTAGCTAAAAAAGTATCTAATGCGACTAAATGGTCTGTAATTACTAATGTAGTAAGAAAGTTAATAGCACCAATTACCAATATGATTCTAGCTAGATTATTGTTGCCAGAAGTATTTGGTGTTGTAGCTACTATTAATATGGTGATTAGTTTTGCTGAAATATTTTCTGATGCTGGATTTCAAAAATATATAGTTCAGCATGAGTTTGATAGTGAGGAAGAATTATATAAATCTGCTAATGTAGCATTTTGGACCAATTTTATAATTTCATTATTTCTATGGCTAATTATAGCAGTGTTTAATAATTCTATAGCTATATTAGTTGGAAGTAGCGGATATGGAAATCAAATGCTTGTGGCTGCACTTTCAATTCCGTTAATGGCTTTTTCTAGTATACAACAGTCTATTTTTAAAAGAAAATTTAATTTTAAAGATATGTTTATGCCACGATTAATTAATTGTTTGATACCTTTAATCATTACTATTCCACTTGCTTATATAACAAGAAATTCATGGTCGTTGATAATTGGAACTTTAATCTCGAATTTATCAGATGCAATTTTATTTACGATAAAATCGGATTGGAAACCTAAATTTTATTATGATTTTAAATGTTTAAAAGAAATGTTTTCTTTTAGTATTTGGACATTGTTAGAGCAATTATCAATTTGGATGACAATTAATATTGATATATTTATATTAGGAAGGCTTATTTCTTCCCATGAATTGGGTCTTTATAAAACATCGATAACCACAGTTAATCAGATTACAACATTAATAACAACTACGATAATACCTGTATTTTTTTCTGCTTTGTCAAGATGTCAGAATAATGATCAAATGTTTAAAAATACTTTTTATGCATTTCAAAATAAATGTTCTATATTATTGATTCCTATGAGTTTTGGGATTTTTTTATATAGAGATGTAGTGACATGGGTATTTTTAGGAAGTAATTGGATGGAAGCGTCGTTATTTATAGGCTTAATTGGGCTGATACAAGCATGTACTATATTAATAGCTAATTTTGCAAGTGAAGTTTATAGAGCAAAGGGAAATCCACAGGTTTCTTTTGGAGTTCAAGTGATATATATATTATTTTTAATTCCGATATTACTTATAGGCTCTAAATTTAGTTTTAATGTATTATGCATTTTAAGA
Source organism: uncultured Clostridia bacterium (assembly GCA_944388695.1). Classification (GTDB taxonomy): domain Bacteria; phylum Bacillota; class Clostridia; order TANB77; family CAG-508; genus CAG-269. The sequence continues at coordinate 19,542 of CALXJT010000006.1, read as the reverse complement.
TTTGCGTGTATGGTGATATTTGTAATTATTAATTTGATTGTATTAAAAGTAAAATATACTTTTAAAATAAAAGATATGATAAAAAATATGTACGAGCCATTTATTGCATCATTAATAATGGTGATTTTTGGGGTAGTAATAAGAATGTTTGTGAAATCATTAATATTAAGATTTATGACAATAATATTATGTATTGTAGTATATTTTTCTTCTTGTATGTTTTTCAAAAATACAAGGGAAGTATTAATGAGTTTTTACGATAGTGCTAAATCTAAAATTCTTCATAAATGGAAGAAGAGTAATATATAGATTTTAATAAAGTAAGAAAGGAAGTATTAATTATGAAAATTTCAGTAGCAGGAACAGGATATGTAGGATTAGTAGCAGGAGTATGTTTTGCAGAGAAAGGACACAATGTAACATGTGTCGATGTAGATGAAAACAAAGTGAAATTAATGGAGAGTGGAGTTTCACCAATTTATGAGCAAGATTTAGAAGAATTAATGCAAAAAAATTACAAAGAAGGAAGATTGCATTTTACAACTGATTATAAATCAGCTTATAAAGATGCAGACGCTATTTTTATAGGAGTTGGAACGCCAGAACAACCAGATGGTTCAGCTAATTTATCATATGTGGCAACAGTTTCAAGACAAATAGCAGAGACTGTAGAAAAAGATTGTTTAGTAGTTGTAAAATCTACAGTTCCAATAGGAACAAATGATAAAGTAGAGCAATTCATAAAAGATTCTTTAGTACATGATGTAAAAATAGAGGTTGCAAGTAATCCAGAGTTTTTAGCACAAGGTACAGCAGTTAGAGATACTTTGCAAGCTAAAAGAATTGTAATAGGAACAGAAAGCAAAGAAGCTGAAGCTAAATTAAAAGAAATTTATGAATCTTTTAATTTACCAATAGTTTCAGTAAGTAGAAGAAGTGCAGAAATGATTAAATATGCTTCTAATGACTTTTTAGCATTAAAAATTTCATATATGAATGATATAGCAAACTTGTGTGAACTAGTTGGAGCAAATATAGAAGATGTAGCAGAAGGAATGTCATATGACCCAAGAATTGGTTCAAACTTTTTAAGAGCAGGTATTGGATATGGTGGAAGTTGTTTCCCAAAAGATACAAAAGCACTTAAATATTTAGCAAAACAACATGGACATAAGTTAAAAACAATAGAAGCAGCAGTTGATGTAAATAGTGCTCAAAAAGTGAAATTATTTAAAAAAGCAAGTGATAGAATGATAACTTTCCAAGGATTGAAAGTTGCTATATTAGGATTAACATTTAAACCAGGAACAGATGATTTAAGAGAAGCTCCATCTTTAGATAATGTTGAATTGTTATTAAATAGTGGTGCAGATAATATTTATGCTTATGACCCTGTTGGTGAAGAAAATTTTAAAAAGAGATATCCAACTCAAATAAATTATTGTAAAACACCAGAAGAGGTATTAAAAGATGCTAATATATGCTTTATTTTTACAGAGTGGAATGAAATAAAAGCTATAAAACCAGAGGAATATAAAAAATTAATGAAAACACCTTTAGTTTATGATGGTAGAAATATATATAATTTAGAAGATATGAAAAATGCAGGTGTTGAGTATTATTCTATAGGAAGATAATATATTATATTTTTTTGATAAAACTACTTGAAAAATTTAAAACTTATATATATACTATAAAAGTAATTCTAAAAAAGCCAAGGGGGAAAACATGGAAGAATTAGATTTAAAAGAACTATTTACAATGTTTTGGAATAAGAAAGTGCAAATAATATTAATAGTTGCAATATTTGTTGTAATAGGAATAATATATACAATTGGGTTCGTAACACCTGTATATACATCAACTACTACATTGGTGTTAGCAGGGCAAACATCAGATAATACGGCTACAAATACTACATCAGATACTATAACATCAACAGATTTGACATTAAACTCTAAATTAGTTGGAACATATAGTGAATTAGTAACAAGTGATAAAGTAGTAAGACAAGTTATATCTAATTTAGGAATAGATGTAAATGTAGAAGAATTAAAAAAGAACATTTCTGTAACATCAGTAGAGGATACAGAATTAATAGAAATATCTGTAACAAATGAGAATCCAACTTATGCAATGCAAATAGCAAATGAAACAGTAGAATTATTTAAAGAGCAAGTAGCAGAAATATATAATATCAATAATGTTCATGTGGTAGATGCAGCAGAAGAAGAGAAAGTACCATCTAATGTTAATCATACAAAAGATGTAATTATATTTGCGTTTATAGGAATAGTAGTAGCTGTTATCTATGTTCTAATAGCAAATATGTTAGATACAACAATTAAATCAAGAGAAGAAGTTGAAAAATTATATAAAGTACCAGTACTTGCAGAGATACCATTTAATACAGAAGAAAAAGGAGGTAGAAAATAATGAAGAAAGAATTAGTAGCACATAGAGATCCAAAATCTCCTATTTCTGAAATTTTTAGAACATTAAGAACAAATATACAATTTATGAGTTCTTCAAATAAATTAAAAGTATTACAAGTGGCATCAACATTACCAGGAGAAGGCAAAAGTTATGTAGCAGCAAATTTAGCAGTAACATTTGCGCAAGCTGGGAAAAAAGTTATTTTAATAGATGCTGATATGAGAAAAGGTAGACAATTTACTATGTTTGATGTAGCACCAAGACCAGGTTTGTCAAATTATTTGTCTGGTATGGATGAAGATGAAAATGGTGATGTAGATATATCTAAATACATTAAACAAACAGAAGTGGAAAATTTATTATTAATTCCAGCTGGAAATATACCACCAAATCCATCAGAATTATTAGTTTCACCACAAATGGCTGGATTAATAGAGGATTTAAAAGAAGTTTGTGATATTGTAATAATAGATGGAACACCATGTGCATTAGTATCAGATTCTATAATATTATCAAGAATTGTAGATACTACAGTAATTGTAACAGCAGCTAAAGAGACTAAAAAGGATAATTTAGATAGAGTTATCAAAAATATACAAAATGTTGGAGGTAAAATTGCTGGTGTTGTACTTAATAAAGTTCCAAATTCAGCTAAAAAATATAATGAAAAATATTATTATGGTTCAACAAATTTACCACAACCAAAAAGAAAAACTAAAGCTTCTTCAAATGTAAGAAATTCAGAACAATTAAGAAGAAGAGCAACAAACAGTATAACTCATAATATGCCAGAATATAAGAAAGAAGTAGAAAAGAATTTAAATAAAAATACAAATACAAGTAAAAATTTCAACCCTAATGAAGCAAAGACAATGGATAGACCTAAATTTGCTAGTGATACTTCAAAAGTACCAAATAATTATAATAATACATCTGCAAATAATTCAGGTGTATCTGAAAGTAAGGCAAATGATATTTTAGGTCAAATAAATTCTTATTTAGAGGAGCAGAAGAAAGATTTAAATAAAAACTAGAATATAATTATTTTTAAATTAAAGAACTAAATTGAGAATTAAATAAAAAATAAATAAAGAAAAAAATATAGAAAATAAAAGAACAAGAGAGGAACTAGGAAAATGATAGACTTTCATACACATATATTACCAAATATTGATGATGGATCAAGAAGTATAGATGAAACATTTAATTTAATTAAAGAAGCAAAAGAAGTAGGATTTGATGGAATTATTTTAACATCACATTATATAGAAAATCATTATGAGACAAATGTACCAGAAAGGGATGTATGGGTAAAAGCAATTTCAGAAAATTTAGAAGCAAAGGGAATTGATACAAATTTATTTTTAGGAAATGAAATATATATTTCAGATAATATGATGAGTTTACTAGAAGAAAGAAAAGCATCAACTATAAATAATAGTTGTTATGTATTATTCGAACTACCACTTACAGTAGAACCTATGAACTTATATGATGCTATATATTCTTTACAGGAAAATAAATTAATTCCTATATTAGCACATCCAGAAAGATATACATTTGTACAGAAAGAGCCAGAATTAATTTATGACTTAATACAAAAAGGATGCTTAATGCAAGCAAACTATGGAAGTATAATAGGTCAATATGGTGAAAAAGCAGAGATGATAGTAAGAAAGTTTTATGAAAATAATATGATACACTTTTTAGGAAGTGATGTTCATAGACAAAAATCAATATATCCTAAAATTCCTTTTGCAATAGAAAAAATACGTAATATTATTGGTGAAGAAAAATTAGAAGAATTAACAACTATCAATCCACAATTAGTTTTAGCTAATAAAAGAATAGATATTGATGATCCAATAGAGGTAAATTTAAGTTTAAAAGAAAAAATTTATATGTTTTTAAAGAAATAGGGATTAAGGGACGCCATTAAAATCCCTCCTAGCAGGGATTTTGAGACGGATCTTAATTTTTTTGTTATGATTTTAAAGTAGCTTTATAGGTGAATAAGAAAAATATTCAGATGCTTAATTTTGAAAAATAATATTAAACATTGCATATAATAAAATGTATACAAAAATAGAAAGGAAGTATAAATATGAGAAAATATTTTGGAACAGATGGTATTCGTAGAATTGCAAATACAGAGTTAACACCAGAGCTTGTTTATAGAGTTGCGAAAGCAGGGGCATATGTATTATCTAAACATACAGACCATACACCAGTGATTTTAATAGGAAGGGATACTAGACTTTCAGGTACATTAATAGAAAGTGCAATGGTGGCAGGTTTTTTAAGTTATGGAGCTAATGTAAAATTATTAGGAGTTATACCAACTCCAGCAGTTGCATATTTAACTAGAAAGTTAAAGGCAGATTCAGGTGTTGTTATTTCTGCTTCTCATAATACTTTTGAGTTTAATGGTATAAAATATTTTAGTAATAAAGGAACAAAAATACCAGATAGTTTAGAAGAAGAAATAGAAGAAGTAATGGATTCTGGTAAGATAGATGAATTGAAAGCTGTAGGTAATAAGATAGGTGTTTCAGAAGATTGTAAAGATTTATTAGAAGAATATGTTTACTTTTTTAGAAAGAATTTTGATGATGTAATAGAAAATTTAAATAGAGAAGATTTTATTGTTGGAATTGATACAGCAAATGGTGCTACATCTGTTGTGGCAGAAAAAGTTTTTAAAACTTTAGGTATTAAATATAAAATAATTAATAATACTCCTGATGGAATTAATATTAATGAAAATTGTGGTTCAACACATTTGGAAAATTTACAAAAATATGTTGTTGAAAATAATTTAAGTCTTGGAGTTGCTTTTGACGGAGATGGAGATAGATGTTTAGCTGTTGACGAATTAGGAAATGTTATAGATGGCGATAAATTAATGGCAATAATTTCTAATTATTTGAGAAAAAAAGGAAAATTAGATAAAGATACAATTGTAGCAACAGTAATGAGTAATTTAGGATTACATAAATATGCTAGAGATAATGGTTTAGAAATTATACAAACAAAAGTTGGAGATAGATATGTATTAGAAGAAATGTTAAAAGATGGCTTCAATCTTGGTGGAGAGCAATCAGGACATATAATATTATTAGATTATAACCCAACAGGAGACGGAATATTGACATCTTTAATGTTAATTTCTGCTATATTAGAGGAGAATAAAAAGGCATCTGAAGTTGCAAACATTATAAAATTATATCCACAAGTTTTAATAAATGCTAAAGTTAATTCAGATAAGAAATATGATTATGAAGATGATGAAGAAATAAAAAATGCTATAGATAAATTAGAAAAAGAATTTGCAGGAAATGGAAGAGTTTTAATTCGTCCATCAGGAACAGAGCCTTTAGTAAGAGTAATGATAGAGGGAGAAAATCAAGAAGATATTACACAAAAAGCAAAGCAAATAGCTGATTTGATTGAGCGTAAATTGGGAAAATAAATTTGGAAAAATTATATATAAAAGTTGTATGTTTATGGAAAAGTACATACAACTTTTTAGTTATCTAAAATTTGTGATAATTATAGTAATTTTAGTAAAGAAATTCTGATATTTCAAAAATTTGTAACAAAAAATTTCTATATAGGAGTATTAATATTTATAATTAAAAATAAAAGTATTTATAAAGATTTCTTAACTTTTATTTGAATCACATCTAACTATAATACGATTTTTATTAAAATTATTACAAGTAATTAATGTTAGTTGTTTATCTTCATGATTATAAATTGTTATTGGAGAAAAGTCATTTTCTTGGACTTCATAAATATCAGATACATAGTAACTGAAAGATTGATTAGAGTTATTAGTAATAATTATTTCATCATCTAAATTTAGTGTAGATATTTTACTAAAAAATAAATCATTTTCATAGTTATGACCAGCAATACATAAATTACTATTTTTAGGTGGCATATCTCCAAAAAATCGACAAGGATATATTTGTAAGCATTCGTCATTTAATGAAGAGAAAAATGGGTAATATAAATTTAATTTTGGAATTTCTATTGTACCAATTAAAAAATTATTATTGATTGAGGAAGTAGTATAATTTTCTAAATTATTGTAATTACTGAAATTATTACTGTCCTCAAGATTATTTATATCATAATTATTTATATTTGAATATAATCTTATAATACCATATTGTTCAGAAAGTTTTTTAGACATATTATATTTTTTATTTTGGTCGTATAATAAATATCCTAAAATTGAAAATAATAATATAGTAATTGAGCTAAATAAAAATAATAGGAGATGTGATTGAAATATTTTTGCTTTTTTTATTTTTTTAGGATTTTCAACTTGTAAAATTTGATTCATATTTTTTCACCTAATAGCTAGTATTTCCTTAAAAGGTGAAATAATAAGTGAAAAATATTAGAAAATAATTACAGAAGTGTAGGAATTTCTAGATGGAATTAAAAATGAATTGCTTTTTATTATTGTTGGACTTAACTTGGGCATAAGGAATGTGAATAATAGTTTTAAAAATTGTAAAACACGGTAAAGCATTTTCCAAATAAATATGTAAACATTCCAAAAAAAATATGTAAAAAAGCTTGAAAAATTAAAAAAATATGATATAATAATTAAAATTTAAAGAGAAAACAACAAAAATAAGGACAACATAAATAGTAATATCTTAAAGAGAGCCAAAGGTTGCTGTGATTTTGGTAAGTAAAACTATTTATTATCACCTTATTAGTTGCTAATTGAACAAATAAGTAGATTAGCCGTATTCTTGCGTTAAAAGAGAAATAAGAGAGTAAATTTATTACTATTTATATCTTGTAAAATATAGATTAAATATAGATATAATTATAAATTTAATTATATTAATTGTTTTAGTATATATATTATTTTAAATATTAATAATATATAAGAGACTATTTATGAACTCAATTATTAAAATAATTAATATAAAAATCTAAAGATTTAATATAGTAAAATATCGATAAATTTACTAAATTAGGTGGTACCGCGGAAAACTATTTCGTCCTATAACTAAAATGTTTGATAAATTTTAGTTATAGGACGAAATAGTTTTTTATTGATGTAGATTAAAAGACATCGATTGATATAAAGTCTTTAAAAAATATTTTTTGTTGTTTTGTCATAATATTAAAAATAAAAGGGAATATTGGAAACTTCCTTAAATCGAATTCAAAGAGGGATTTTAAGGATCGACTCTTAATCCCTGTAAAAAGGAGTGATTTTATGTATAAGAAAGTAGAGCTAAAAAATGGCTTTGTAGGAATGGAAAGAGAAGTTGCTGATGGTTGGAAAAAGAAAAATATCATCAAGAAAAATTTCGATATGAATAAAGGTAAAAGATATTTTACTTTCTATGATGGACCTCCAACAGCAAATGGAAAACCACATGTTGGTCATATTGAAACAAGAGTAATGAAAGACATCATACCAAGATATAAAGTAATGAAGGGATATAGAGTAATTCGTAAAGCTGGATGGGATACACATGGTTTACCTGTTGAGCTTGAAATCGAAAAGAAATTAGGTATTTCTGGAAAACAACAAATTGAAGAATATGGTGTAGAAAAATTTGTTAAAGAATGTAAAGAAAGTGTTTTCTCATATGTTCATATGTGGGAAGAGATGACAGATAAAGTTGGTTTCTGGGTAGATATGGAAGACCCATATGTAACATATCATAATGATTATATAGAGTCTGTTTGGTGGGCTTTAAAAGAAATGTGGAATAAAGGTTTATTATATGAAGGTCATAAAGTAATGCCATATTGTCCAAGATGTGGAACTGCGTTATCTTCACATGAAGTTGCACAAGGTTATAAAGATGTAAAAGATTTAACTTGTATTGCAAAATTTAAAGTTATAGATGAAAAAGGTTTGACTTCAAATGAGTCAGATAAAAATAATACTTATATACTAGCTTGGACTACAACACCATGGACTTTACCTTCAAACTTGGCATTATGTGTTAATAAAGCATATGAATATGCAGAAGTAAAAGCTAATATTGGAACAGATGATGAGCCAGTTTATGAAAATTATATTTTAGCTAAAGACTTAATTGAATCTGTTTTAAAAGAAACACCTTATGAAATAGTTAGAACATTTAAAGGTGAAGAATTATTAGGATTAAAATATGAAAGATTAATGCCATTTGGAGAAGTAGAAGGAAAAGCTTTTGAAGTAATTCATGGTGACTATGTAACATTAACAGATGGTACAGGAATTGTTCATATTGCACCTGCATATGGTGAAGATGATAGTTTAGTTGCAAAACAAAATGGAATCACATTTATAAATTTAGTAGATAAAGAAGGAAAATTTGTACCAGAAGTTGAACCATGGGCAGGAAGATTTGTAAGAGATTGTAATGAAGATATTTGTAAATGGCTTGCTAGTGAAAATAAATTATTTAGTAAAGAAAAACATGTTCACTCATATCCACATTGTTGGAGATGTGACACACCTCTTTTATATTATCCAAAAGAGAGTTGGTTTGTTGCAATGAGTAAATTAAGAGATGAACTAGTTGAAAACAATAGTAAAGTTAATTGGCTTCCAGAAACTATCAAGACAGGAAGATTTGGAAAATTCCTAGAGAATGTAATTGACTGGGGAATCTCAAGAGATAGATATTGGGGAACACCACTTCCAATTTGGACTTGTGAAGATGAAAATTGTGGTCATCGTGAATGTATAGGAAGTATACAAGAATTAAAAGAAAAAGGTATAGATGTACCAGATGATATCGAATTACACAAACCATATATAGATGATGTATATTTAAAATGTCCAAAATGTGGTAAAAAAATGAAGAGAGCAAAAGAAGTAATTGATTGTTGGTTTGATTCGGGTTCAATGCCTTTTGCACAATGGCATTATCCATTTGAAAATAAAGAAATGTTTGAAAATAACTTCCCAGCACAATTTATTTCAGAAGCAATAGACCAAACAAGAGGATGGTTCTATACATTAACAGCAGTAGGAACAGCATTATTTAATAGAACACCATTTGAAAACTGTATAGTACTTGGTCATGTATTAGACGAAAAAGGACAAAAAATGTCAAAATCAAAAGGAAATGGTGTAGACCCAATGACATTACTAGATACTGTAGGTGCAGATGCAACAAGATGGCATTTCTATACATGTAGTAGTCCATGGCTTCCAACAAGATTGGGACTAAAAAATGTTCAAGAAACACAAAGAGGATTTTTAAGTACATTATGGAACGTATACTCATTCTATGTGTTATATGCAGAAATAGACCAATTTAATCCATTAAAATACAGTGATTTTGAATCAAATAATATAATGGATAGATGGATAAATTCTAAATTAAATACATTAATAAAAGAAGTAGACGAAAAATTAGATAAATATGACATAACAGGTGCAGCACTAGAAATAGAAGACTTTACAGATGAACTTTCAAATTGGTATGTACGTAGAAATAGAGAGAGATTCTGGAGTCAAAAACTAGATGATGAAAAAATAGGTGCATATGTAACATTATATAATGTATTAGTAAAACTATGTAAAATATCAGCACCATTTGTACCTTTCATCACAGACGAAATATATCAAAATTTAGTAGTTAATTTAGATAATACATTACCAGAAAGTGTACATCTATGCTTATGGCCAGAAGTAGAAGAAGACAAAATAGACAAAAAATTAGAAGAAGAAATGGGTATAGCATATAAAATTGTAAAATTAGGTAGAAGTGCAAGAAACTCTGTTAATATCAAAAACAGACAACCATTATCAGAAATGTTAATTTCAATAGACACATTACCAGAATATTATTCAGACATTGTAAAAGAAGAACTAAATGTAAAAGAAATCGAACTAGGTGCAGAAATGTCAGAATACGTAAACTTTGAAATAAAACCAAATCTACCAGTACTAGGAAAAGAATACGGAAAATTAATACCAAAAATAAGAGAAGCTATATCTAAAATGAATCAAATGGATTTAGCAAACAAAGTAAAACAAGGAAAACAAGAATATATAGAAATAGATGGTACACAAATAGAATTAAACCAAGACAATCTACTAATAACAATGCAAGGAAAAGAAGGATTTGCATTTAGTGGAGAAGGAGAAATAGGTGTAGTACTAGATACAAAAATAACACCAGAGCTAGAAGAAGAAGGAATATTAAGAGAAGTATTATCAAAAGTTCAAAATATGAGAAAAGAAAAGGGATTTGAAGTATTAGATAGAATAAATCTATATGTTTCAAATAATGAAAAAGTAGAAAAAATAATCAAAAAATTCGAAGAAGTAATAAAAAATGATACTTTAGCAGATAATGTAATATATGATAAAGAAAGAGAAGAATATTCAGATGTCAATATTAATGGAGAAGAAGTGAAAATTGATGTAGAACGCATCTAACTGCTTAAGAGATTTTGAATGTATTCAAAACTTAGAGTTCAAAAAGAGCTCTAAGTTTTTTGTTGTTTAAAATTTTGAGGATTAAGTAAGAATATAGAAGATATACATTTATGTAAATAAGCACAAAGCTAAAATGACAAAAATAAATAAAATGTCATAAAAACTATTGTTAAAATGATAGGAATAATATATAATGCAATTGAATTTATAAGTGAAGCTTTTTATTATAGATAATGAAAATTACTATAATTTTGTGTAATTTAATATTTTAAAGATATTAAAATGATAAAAAAATATAAAAAAGTGTTATATAAGAGGAGTTACACAGGCTTTCTTATAATATAAGAAATTTTGCTAATGTTTGCCAACAGTTGCTGATGTTCGCTGAATGTTCGAGAAGGGAGATAAAAGATGGGATTAAAATTACAAAATGTTTCAAAGACTTTTATAGGTAAAAAAGCAGTTCAAGATATTTCTTTTGAAGTTGATAAACCAGGTGTATTTGGACTTTTAGGTACGAATGGTGCTGGTAAAACTACTACTATTAGAATGTTACTTGGAATTATAAAGAAGGATTCGGGAGAAATTACTTGGAATGGAAAAAAGGTAGAAAGAAAAAATGTTAATTTTGGATATCTTCCAGAAGAGAGAGGTGTATATCCAAAGACAAAGATACATGACCAACTTATGTATTTTGCAGAATTAAAAGGAATGAAAAGACAAGAAGCGGAAGAGGCTATAAAAAAATGGGCAAAGGTGCTTAAGGTTGAGGAATATATCCAGATGCCGGCTGAAAAGTTATCAAAAGGAAATCAGCAAAAAATTCAATTTATGACATCGATATTACATAATCCTGAATTGATAGTTTTAGATGAACCATTTAGTGGACTAGATCCAGTTAATTCGGAAATATTAAAGAATGTTATTATTGATTTAGTAAAAGAAGGAAAATATATTATAATGTCAAGTCATCAAATGGCATCTATTGAAGAATTTTGTAGTGATATTTTAATCTTGAATAAAGGAAAGACTGTTTTACAGGGGAATTTGAAAGAGATAAAGGAAACTTATCCAGCAAATAGATTAGAGGTTTCTACAAATATTAATATTGATGAATATATTGAAGACAATAATATGGAAATAGAGTTTTCGAAAAATAATGAATATTTAATAAAAATAAATTCAGAGGAATCAGCTCACCAATTATTACAAGTATTAGTAAATAATAAAATTGAAGTGAATAAGTTTGAGATAAAGAAACCAACGCTAAATGATATATTTATAGAAAAGGTGGGTGAGTAAGATGAATAATTTAAAAGTAGTAACAATATTTACAATGAAGGAAATGTTAAAAAGAAAGTCTTTTATAGTAACAACAATTATAATTTTATTACTAATTATATTGGGATTTAATATACCAAATATAATAAATTTCTTTAATAAGGATAGTCAAACAGCGGAAAACACTGAACTACTTATAGTAGACCCTAATAATATTTTTGAAGGTTCTTTGGATAATTTAAATTCAATGAATTTAGGATATAATGTTAAAGTATCTAATGAGAATTTGACCTTTGATGATATAAAAAGTAAAATAGAAAATGAAGAGATTAAAGAAGCTATAATTGTTGAAAAAACTTCAGCAGATACTAATTTAGAGGGAATAGTTTCAGAAAATAGTAGCTCAACTAATGTGAGTTCTGAAGGTCTAGATTTAGGTAATACAGATAATATAAATAATGCAAATAATTTGGAAAATTCAGATGGAATCCCAAATAGTCTTGATGAGAATACAGGAGAAATGGTGACAAACGGTAAAAGTACATGTAAATTGAGATATATAGTAGAAAATATGGCAATGATTTCGACGATTCCTGAAGATTTATTAAATGCAATAAATACAGTTTACACTAATTTACAAATATCAAAATTAGGGTTAACACAGGAGCAATTAAATTCATTAACACCAAATTTTGAATATAGTATAGAACAAACAGAAGAGCAAGAAGTAAGTGGAAATATAATGGTTATAATGTTATTATCAATAGTATTATTTTATGCAATATATTTCTGTGCTTATCAAGTATCAAGTTCTATAACAACAGAAAAAACATCAAAAATAATGGAGACTCTAGTAACATCAACAAGTCCTAAAACTATAGTTATAGGAAAAACAATAGGAATTGGAATAGTAGGGTTAATACAAGTATGCTTATTTGTTGCGGTTGCGTTAATTTCAGCAAAATTATTTTTAGAACCAGGAATATTAGAATCTGTTTTGGATATGTCTAAATTTACTCCATATTTGGCGATAATTACGATATTATATTTTATACTTGGATATTTTGCATATGCGTTACTTTATGCATTAACAGGTTCAACAGTAAGTAAGCCTGAAGATATACAATCAGCTAATACACCTGTTGCAATTTTGGCAGTTGTAGGATTTTATTTATCTTATTTTACAATGATGAATCCAACAAGTGATTTAAATGTTTTTGCATCTATGTTTCCAATTTCATCACCATTCTGTATGCCTTTTAGAATAATGATGGGAATAGCAAGTACAATAGATGTAATAATTTCAATTGCAATTCTTGTTGTAACTATATTGATTGTTGCAAATGTGGCGATAAAGATTTATTCAAATGCAATTTTGAACTATGGAACTAGAATGACATTTAAGGATATGGTAAAAATATATAGAGATAAGAATAGTTAAGCAAGATTTTTCTTCAATTTTCGCTCAACCTTCGCCCAAGATTTGTTCCCCAAATTTGCCCAAGATTTGTCTTTAACTTTCGCTCAACTTTTGCTCAACCTTTGACCTAAATTCGTCCTCAACCTTCGCCTCTAGAATTCGCAAATGTGAAATGAAGGAAATTACTCAAAAAGTCTTGACAGTTATTAAGATAAAAGATAAAATAGAATAGGAAGAAAAAAATATATAGAAAATTAAAAATAGATATATTTGATTCGAACATTGAAAATTAAATAAGAAAGAGGTGCATACTTATGACTGGAATTATCATAGTAGTCTCTGTCTTAATCTCGTTAGCAATAGGTGTGCTAGTAGGAATGGCATACAGAAAAAAGATTGCTGAATCTAAATTAGGAAGTGCTGAACAAGAAGCTAAAAGATTAGTTGATTTAGCTAAAATAGAAGCTGAAAATTTGAAAAAAGAAGAAATCATTAAAGCAAAAGAAGAAATTATGAATAGTAGAAAAGAATTAGATCAAGAGATTAAAGAAAGAAGAGGCGAAGTACAAAAACAAGAAGCAAGATTAATTCAAAAAGAAGAACTTTTAGAAAGACGTTCTGAAAACTTTGAAAAGAAGGAGCTAGAAGTCGAAAGAAGATTGCAAGAAGTCGATGCTAAAAAATTAGAAATTGAAGATTTATATGCAGAAGAGATTAATAAGCTACAAGAAATCGCAGCATTGACTAAAGAAGAAGCAAAGGAAAGACTTTTAAAAGAAGTAGAGAAAGAAATTGTAACTGAAAAGGCTACAATAATAAGAGAAGCACAATCAAAAGCAAAGGAAGAAGCTAATAAAAATGCAAGAGAGCTTTTAACTTATGCAGTACAAAAGTGTGCAGCAGATCATTCTCAAGAAACTACTGTATCTATAGTGGCTCTTCCAAGTGATGATATGAAAGGAAGAATTATAGGAAGAGAAGGTAGAAACATTAAAGCATTAGAAACTTTAACAGGTGTTGATTTAATAATAGATGATACACCAGAAGCAGTAGTATTGTCAGGTTTTGATCCTTTAAGAAGAGAAGTTGCTAAAATAGCTCTAGAAAAATTAATAGATGATGGAAGAATTCATCCAGCAAAGATTGAAGAAATGGTTGAGAAGGCAAAACAAGAACTTGAAGAAACAATTAAATCTGAAGGTGAAAGAGCAGCATTAGAATCAGGAGTTATAGGATTACATCCAGATATTATAAAATTGTTAGGTAAATTAAAATACAGAACAAGTTATGGTCAAAATGTTTTAAACCATTCAATAGAAGTGTCTAATTTAGCAAGAATAATGGCTGACGAATTAGGATTAGATCCAAAATTAGCAAGACGTGCAGGTTTATTACATGATATAGGAAAAGCACTAGATCATGATATGGAAGGAACACATGTTGAAATAGGTGTAGAAATTCTTAAGAAATATAAGGAAAATCCATTAGTAATAAATGCAGTAGAAGCACATCATGGAGATGTTGAACCTCAAACATTAGAAGCTGTTTTAGTACAAGCTGCTGATGCTATCTCTGCTTCAAGACCAGGAGCTAGAAGAGAGACATTAGAAGCATATATTAAGAGATTACAAAATCTTGAAGAAATAGCAGATTCTTTTGATGGTGTTGATAAATCTTTTGCTATACAAGCAGGTAGAGAAATTAGAATACTTGTTAAACCAGAGAAGATATCTGATGAGCAAATGGTTATTTTGGCAAGAGATGTTTCTAAAAAGGTTGAAAATGAAATGGATTATCCAGGTCAAATAAAGGTTAATGTAATTCGTGAGACAAGAGTAATCGATTATGCTAAATAAAATAAAAAAAGTTAAAAAAGAACCTAAAAAAGGTTCTTTTTTTCTTGCTTTTATGATAAAAAAAGTATATAATGACTAAAAATATGTACTGGTTCATAAGGAGGAGACATTATGGTAGCGGATGCAATAGTTTTAGGAGGAGTACTTAAAAGAGAGAATGGTACGGGTGATACTTCTTTTATCCACTTGGATACAGGAGTAAAAATGACGATGGAGGGAAATGCAAAGAAAGATATAATTGTTTTATATCGGGATAAGATATCTGTAGCAGATATTATGTGTGCTAAAGATATTGGCATTGCACATTCTTGGGTTCATGTATTAATTTCTAAACGTAGAAAAGAGCAGGAAAAAGCTGATGATTTATGTTTGGATGCCGAAAGAACCAAAGAATATGTAGGTATTAGTTATATTTTGCAGGCGATTCATCATCATTTTAATCCAAGGTGTAAGAAAATTTCATATTGTTTTGAAAGAGAAAATGAAGTAGAAGAACATACTATTCAATTTATCAACAAATGAACCTAAAAATTCTAATTGGAATTTGAAAGAGTACCCTTTAGTTAATTTAAAGGGTATTCTTTCGTTAATACTAATATATATATTTTTGTTTTAAATTATTTTCGATAAAATTGTTATGAGGAATTCTTGTTTAAATATATAAAATGATTTAAAAAAATAAATTATAGAAAATAGATAGTTTAAAATAAAAATGTTTTTAAGTAATAAAAAAAGATTTAATAAAATTAAAATGTAACTATTTGAAGAACTAGTTTTTTGATTAAATATTTAATGTTTTGATTATGTAAGGACTACTATTATATAATTTAATTATTTGACTTGATTATTAAAATATTATATATTAGTATAAATAAAACAAGAAAGAAGGGATTAATTTGAAATTTTTAGCAGTTGGAGATATTATAGGAAATGCAGGTGTTAGAGAATTAAAAAAACAATTGAAGGATTTAAAAGTAAGAGAAAATATAGATTTTTGTATAGTTAATGGAGAAAATTCAGCAGAAGGAATGGGAATAACAGAGAAGAATTTTAAAGAAATATTAGAAGCAGGTGCAGATGTTGTTACAATGGGAAATCATACTTGGGGAAAAAAGGAGATTTTTAAATTTATTGATGACCCTAGAATTGTAAGACCTGCTAATTATCCAGAAGGTGTTGTTGGGAAGGGATATACAATTTTAAAGTCTAATAATAAGAAAATTGCTGTAATTAATTTGTTAGGGAGAGTAGATATCAATATATTAACAGAGAATCCATTTGTTATAGCAAATAAAATAATAGAGAAAATAAAGAATGAAGTGGATTATATAATTGTTGATTTCCATGCAGAAGCTACTGCGGAAAAAATAGCAATGGGATATCATTTAGATGGAAAAGTGACAGCAGTATTTGGAACACATACACATGTTCAAACGGCTGATGAAAAAGTTCTTCCAAAGGGAACAGGATATATTACTGATATTGGTATGACTGGATCAAAAAATTCGGTAATAGGAATGGATGTAAAAGTTTCTTTAAAAAGATTTGAAACAGCTTTGCCGGAGAAATATAAAATAGCTGATGGTGAATGCATTTTTAATGCAGTTATTTTTGATGTAGATGATAGTACTGGAAAGGTTGTTAGTATTAATAGGGTATATATAGGATGAAGTTTTTAGTTTATATATAAAGTATTGAATGGGGGCTTAACTAGTAATTAAATTAAAAGGCTTGAAAGAATAAAAAATAGGATTAATTAGAGAAATTGACTTTTTTTAATTTTTTGTTGAAATAGGTCAATAATCGCGATGAAAACTTGAAAAAATTTCCAAAAACTATTTACAAAAATTACCAAATATTGTAAAATAAAAATCGTAGAAGATACAATAAAAAATAAATTAATAGGAGGCAAAAGAAAATGGAAATTTTAAAAATTTCATCAAAATCAAATCCAAATTCAGTGGCAGGAGCCATTGCAGGATTGGTAAAAGAATCAAACAAAGCAGAAATGCAAGCAATTGGAGCAGGAGCATTAAATCAAGCTGTAAAAGCAGTAGCAATAGCAAGAGGTTTTGTAGCACCATCAGGAGTAGATTTAGTATGTATCCCAGCTTTTGCTGAAGTAGAAGTGGAAGGAGAAGATAGAACAGGAATTAAATTGATTGTAGAATCTAGAACATAGAGTGAATAAGTGTTACTATATAAAAATAAAAAATTTGTTAGCATGAAATAATGTTAACAAATTTTTTTATGGCATTTTTAAAAATGTTAAAGGAGTTATAAAATTTTAACAAGAAATTATAAATTGTCAATTGAAACATGAATTTTCATTTGTAAAAAGAAATTATAGGTTTAAAATATAACAAGAAATTTTAGGTTTAAAATTTAACAAGAAATAATATTGACAAAACTATTATAATATGAAAAAATATGCGTGTAATTAAAATATTATAAGATAAAAAGAAAGGAAGTTGTAATATATGGAAAAATTAAGAGGATTTGAAGTAGCGAAAGGATTTGAAAATAGCAATATAAATATACCAGAAAGAAAAACAAAATTTTCAGCAGGATATGATATTGAAGCGGCAGAAGATGTTGTAGTTCCAAGTTTTAAAAAAGGGATGGCACCTACTCTAATAAAAACAGGTTTAAAGGCATATATGCAAGATGATGAAATGTTACTTTTATATAATAGAAGTTCTAATCCTAAAAAGAAAGGGTTAATATTAGCTAATAGTGTAGGAGTTATAGATAAAGATTATTATGGAAATGTAGATAATGACGGACATATAATGTTTGCTTTTTATAACATAAAAGAAGAAGATATAGTTATAAAAAAAGGAGAATGCATAGGTCAAGGGATTTTCCAAAAATATCTAATAGCAGATGGAGATTTTGCGACAGGAGTAAGAGAAGGAGGATTTGGATCAACAAACAAGGAATAGAGATGCTAGAAGAATAAAATAAAAATTTTAAAAATTTTTAAAATCGGTAAACACTTGAAAAATCAACGAAAACTTAATATTTATATTAAAAAAAATATGGTAAAAGCCTTTGACTTTTGCCATATTTTGTAGTATAATAAATATGGTTAAAAAATCCAATAAAGTTAAATCATTTATTAAATACTTGACTTAACTTTATCATATTTTTTTGCTGAAAAAATCTGAAAGGAGTGACTTACATGTTTAATGTAGGAGACAAAATAGTATATCCAATGCATGGAGCAGGAACAATAGATGCGATTGAGGAAAAAGATATTTTAGGGGAAAAACAATCTTACTATATTTTAAAAATGCCAGGGGAAGTCAAAGTTATGGTTCCAACAGCAAAAGCTGAAGAAGTAGGAGTAAGAAATATAATAGATAAAGAATCAGCAGAAAAGGTAATAGGGGTTTTGGAGCAAGACGAAACAGCTATGGATAAAAATTGGAATAAACGTTATAGAGACAATATGGAAAAGATGAAGAGCGGAGATATATACGAAGTTGCAGACGTTGTTAGAAACTTAAGTTTCAAACAAAAAGAAAAAGGATTATCTACAGGAGAAAAGAAAATGCTAAACAATGCTAAACAAATTTTAGTTAGTGAGCTTGTATTAGCAGAACATTCAACAAAGGATGAGGTAGAAAAATTAGTTGAAAATAAAATTAATACATCTTTTATGACTTTTAGAGCTGAAGAAGTAGGACAAGAAAGTATTGTTAATAAATTTATACCATTTGATAGTACAGGAACGTCTGAAAATTAATTTGAGTTTTAATTAATTGTTGTAATCCGGTTGAAGGTATAGACCTTTAGCCGGAGTGTTAATTTTGTTTTTTATATTTAATTTTATGATAGAGTTTATTTTTTTATTCTAGATAGTATGGATTTAATAAATGATAATTTTCGGGTAAATTTTATTGTAATAGATGATTTTTTTTATTTTTTGAAAAAAAGAAATAAAAAAATTTTAAAAAAGTCTTGACAAAATTTAAACTAGATACTATAATAATAAATGTCGTTAGGAAAACCAATTCATTTATGCAGATGTGGCGGAATTGGTAGACGCACAGGACTTAAAATCCTGCGGTTGAATAAACCGTGCCGGTTCGATTCCGGCCATCTGCACCATTAGA